>NZ_JBIVJB010000036.1:0-44657 GCF_044750025.1 Pseudomonas sp. NPDC088885
CTACGACCTCCCCGGCGATCCCTCCGCGCAGGTCAAGAACTGCCCGCACCTGGAAGTCTTCCGCAAGAAAGGCATCGAAGTGTTGCTGCTGACCGACCGCATCGACGAGTGGCTGATGAGCTACCTCAGCGAGTTCGACGGCAAGACGTTTGTCGACGTGGCACGCGGTGACCTCGATCTGGGCAACCTGGACTCGGAAGAGGACAAGAAAGCTGCAGAAGAAGTCGCCAAGTCCAAAGAAGGTCTGGTTGAGCGTCTGAAAACCGCGCTGGGCGATTCCGTGGCGGAAGTCCGGGTATCCCATCGTCTGACCGATTCGCCGGCCATTCTGGCCATCGGCGAGCAGGATCTGGGTCTGCAAATGCGTCAGATCCTCGAAGCCAGCGGGCAGAAAGTGCCGGACTCGAAGCCAATCTTCGAATTCAACCCAAGCCACCCGCTGATCGAGAAACTCGACGGCGAGCAGAGCGAAGAGCGTTTTGGCGACCTGTCGCACATCCTCTTCGATCAGGCAGCCCTGGCTGCCGGCGACAGCTTGAAGGATCCGGCCGCTTATGTGCGCCGTCTGAACAAGCTGCTGGTTGAGCTGTCGGTTTAACCAAGTCGTAGAAAAACCCGCTTCGGCGGGTTTTTTCATTCTGGTGTTTAGCAAATCAGGAGTCAGAAATGAGCCAAATCACAGTACGTTCCGTGGTCTATCAGATTGACGGCCAGCCTTATGAAGGTCGTCTGGCGTTCGACGCCGAGCACAAAGGCGCGCGTCCGGGTTTGTTGATGGCGCCGAACTGGATGGGCGTCAGCGCGGGCGCGGAAGAAATCGCCAAGTCGGTGGCGGCCAAGGGCTACGTGGTGTTGATTGCTGACGTCTATGGTCAGGCCGTGCGTCCACAGAACGCTGATCAGGCTGGCGCGGCGATGATGCCGTTGAAGGATGACCGTGCGTTGCTGCGCAAGCGAATGCAGGCGGCGTTCGAGCAGTTGCAGAAGCAGGGCGAAGCGGCGGTTGATACCTCGAAACTGGCGGTGTTCGGTTTCTGCTTTGGCGGTTGCTGTGCACTGGATCTGGCGCGCACCGGTGCGCCGGTGAAAGCGGCGGTGTCGTTCCATGGCACGCTCGATTCGCCGAACCCGGCGGATGCGCAGAACATCAAGGGCTCGGTGCTGGTGTTGCACGGTGCTTCTGATCCATTGGTGCCGAAAGAGCAATTGCCGGCGTTTGAAGATGAGATGAATGCGGCGAATGTGGATTGGCAGTTGCTCAGCTACGGCGGTGCGGTGCACTCGTTTACTGACCCGCATGCGAATGTGCCGGGTAAGATGATGTACGACGAGAAAACGGCCAAGCGCGCGTTCAAGTCGATGCATGATTTGCTGGATGAAGTGTTCAAAGGCTGATTTTTCAAGATCAAAAGATCGCAGCCTGCGGCAGCTCCTACACGCGATCAATGTAGGAGCTGCCGCAGGCTGCGATCTTTTGCTTTATCGGCCTGCCGGCAATTCAATCCGCTCAACTTCCCCCGGCACCGTCGGCCAATCCCCGGCCGCCCATTTACGCCGTGCCTCATCGATCGCCGCCGGATCGCTCGCGACAAAATTCCAGTTGATCCGCCGAGGCCCGTCCAACGGCGCGCCGCCAAACACCACGGCGTGCACATCACTCTCGGCAAACAAACTCATCTCTTCCCCCGCCGGCAACACCACCAACGCATGCGGCTCGATCGCTTCGCCGTTCAACTGCGCATCACCACTCAGCACATACACCGCCCGCTCTTCATGCTCGGTCGGAATCAGCAGTGTGGTCGCCGTTTGCATCTGCACTTCGGCATACAACGTAGGAGAAAGCACCGGCACCGGTGATTCCAGGCAAAAGCCTGACCCGGCAATCATGCGAATCTGCACGCCAAGGTTATCGCTGACCGGCAACGTCGCCGCCGGGTGATGGCTGTAATGCCCCGGGCCTTGTTCGTGATCCTTGGGTGAGGCCAGCCAGATCTGCAAGCCGTGCATCGTGAAGCTCTGTTCCCATAACGGCTCCGGCGTGCGCTCAACGTGGGCGATCGCGCTGCCGGCGGTCATCCAACTGACATCGCCGGCGCTGACCACCTGGTCGGAGCCGAGGCTGTCCTTGTGCTGGATCTGCCCCTGGAACAGGTAGGTGAGGGTCGACAGACCGATGTGCGGGTGCTGTCGGATGTTCATGCCTTTGCCCGTCGGATAAACCGTTTCGAGCATGTGGTCAAAAAACACGAATGGCCCGACGCTGCGGCATTTGGCTGACGGCAACGGGCGCAGAATCGGCTGGCCTTCGACGTCCTCGGCGCGCGGGCGGATGATCAGAGGTTGCGTGTCCATGGTGCATTCCAGGCTGAGCGGGTGATGCCAGAAGCATAACCCGCCGCTGGCATCAGGAGGGTTACTGGCTGTCGAAGCCTTGTGGTGCGTGGGTTTCGATGGTGACGTCGCTGGTGGTCATCAGCTTGTGAATCGGGCAGCGGTCGGCGACGCGCAGCAGTTCTTCACGCTGAGCATCGGTAAGCACGCCTTTGAGGGTGAGGGTGACGTGCAGGACGTATTTGCCTTTCTGCTCTTCGCTGTTGTCGCGTTTGACGTCGACGCCCACACCGGTCAGCGGGATGTCTTTCTTTTTCGCGTACATTTTCAGGGTCAGGGCTTTGCAGGCGCCCAGCGCGGCGTCGAAATAATCGTGCGGCTCTGGCGCCGTGCCTTCACCGCCGGCAGCAGCCGGGACGTCGGTGAACAATTCGAGATCATCGATTTTTACGGAGTGACGGAAACCTTCGGCAGAGACGGTATTGACGGTGATGGTCATGTGAACCTCGCTATCGGTGGGAAAATGTACTTCGATCAAAAAGGATCTTGCAGTTATAGAGCATTGTCGCCGCTGAACGTTTCACTTTCCGGCTGGCTGAACCCCGGTGGCTGCGCTGGGGTCTAGTCTGTGCCTACCTGCCGGAGATTACTTGTGTCCTTGTTTCGTTTGAGTCTTGCCAGCCTGTTGCTGATTGCCGGTGCCGCCCACGCGCGGGATTACACCTACAGCGATGCGCACCTGCATTACGTGGATTTTTTCCAGGAAACCGCTGGCATGCCGAAATTGCTCACAGCGATGAAAGACAATTCCGTCGAGCACGTGATGATTTCCGGCATTCCGGTGGCGAAGAAATGGCACGAAGATGAACCGAAACGTCCACGCTATTACGCCGGTGATGACGCCGATGCCTATTGGTACAGCGCCACTGATGTGATCGTCGCCGATGCCGTGCAAAAACTGCCTGCTGAGCAGCGGCCGTACTTTCATCCGTTCCTCTCCGGCTTCAATCCGAACGACAAGAACTCCGCCGCGCACATTCAGCGCATGCTCGATCTGTACCCGGGGCTGTGGCAGGGCATTGGCGAAGTGTTTACCCGTCATGATGACCTGACGGCGCTGACCTCCGGCGACACCCCGCGCGCCAACAATGAGGCGATGACCAAGATTTATCACCTGGCCGCCGAGAACGATTTGCCGGTGATGCTGCACTCGAACATCACCTCCAAGCGTGAGAAAAATCCGCTTTATCTGTCGGAAGTCGAAGAGCCGTTGCGCAACCATCCGCACACCCGGTTTATCTGGGCGCACGCCGGCACCAGCGCCGAGATTCATCGGCATCAGACACAGATGGATTTCTTGCTGCCAACGCTGACGCGCATGCTGGAGGCCTATCCGAATCTGTATATCGACCTGTCGTGGAGCATGCTCACCCCGTATCTGCTGGATGAGCAAGGCAAGCCGCGCAAGGAATGGCTGGCGCTGGTCGAGCGCTACCCTGAGCGCTTCATGCTGGGCTCGGACGTCGTAGGTCGATTCAACAAGCTGGGTAAGGAAATGCACAGCTTCAATCCGTTCCTCGACGCATTGCCTACAAAGGTCGCGCATAAAGTCGCGCGGGATAACTTTCTGGCGATCTTGCCGAAAACTTCGCCCAAGTCAGGTATTGATCGCTGAAACGTTATTGCCAAGTGTTCGAAGTATTAAGGCGTTTTGATATCACCATTTCGTCTTACGCAAATTCGCAAAGGGCCGATACCTTCTAAAGCAACCAGCTGCAGGGTTGATGCAGCGCTTTTGGAAGGAACCAGAGCAATGAGTATCCGTAGTCTCAATATTGCCCCGCGCGCTGGCCTGGGTTTTGGCCTGTTGGCGCTGATGGTGTTTGCCCTTGGGGCGTTCGCCCTGCTGCAAATGGCGAACATGCGTGCGCAATCCGACGAGGTCGATAACAACTGGCTGCCCAGTGTGATGGCGGTCGGCGAGATGAGTCAGGACATGTTGCGCCTGCGTGCGCTGACCATGCGCCTGCTGCTCAATCGCGATCCGCAGGCGCTTGAGCAGAACGTCGCCAAGCTCAATGAGCTGCGCGGCGTGCTCAGCGAAGCCCAGCAAACTTATGACGTGCTGATTGTTCTGCCGGAGGAGCGCGCGTTGTTTGATCGCTTCAAGGTCGCCGAACACAAATACCTGGAATATCAGGCGCAAGTCATGCAGCTGTCCGCGCAGAACCGCGTGGAAGAGGCGGCGAGCATTCTCAACGGCCAGATGAGTCCATTGGCCGATGAAATCGCAGTCACGCTGCGTGAGCTGGTCGAACTGAACAAACACAACGCCAATCTCGCCACCGAGGCCGCTCGGCTGGTGTTCACCAATTCGCGGGTGTGGGTCGGGGTGATGATCGGCATTACTGCGCTGATCACCATCGGTCTCGCGGTGATGCTGACACGCAGCATCGTGCTGCCGCTGGCGCAATCGCTTGGAGTGGCGGAAGTGGTTGCGGCTGGCGACCTGACTGGCGACATCACTATCAGCGGCAAGGATGAACCGGCGCGGCTGCTGCAAGCGTTGCAAAGCATGCAGCACAACTTGCGCGACACGATCCGGCGAATTTCCGAATCCTCCAGCCAACTCGCCTCGGCCTCGGAAGAGCTGAGCTGCGTCACGGAAGACGCTACGCGCGGGTTGCATCAGCAGAGTCTGGAAATCGAACAGGCGGCGACGGCGGTGAATCAGATGACGGCAGCAGTTGAGGAGGTTGCCAGCAATGCGGTGGCGACGTCCGAAGCTTCGCGTGAATCGGATCGCATTGCTCAGCATGGGCGTGAACAGCTGCAGCAGACCGTGTCATCGATTGAGTTTCTCGCTGAAGACGTGACCAACAATGCCACGCAGGTCGAGAATCTGGCGGACAAGGTGCATGGCATCAGCAAGGTGCTGGACGTGATTCGCTCGATTGCCGAGCAGACCAATTTGCTCGCGCTGAACGCGGCGATTGAAGCCGCGCGGGCCGGTGATGCAGGGCGAGGGTTTGCGGTGGTGGCGGATGAAGTGCGTGCACTGGCGCATCGCACGCAGCAATCGACGCACGAGATCGAGCAGATGATCAGCGGGATTCAGCAGGGCACCGATTCGGCGGTTAATTCGATGCAGCAGAGTAATGTCCGGGCGCGTTCGACACTGGAGCTGGCGAAAGCTGCCGGAGTTGCGCTGGAGGAGATTGCCTCGGCGTTTACGCTGATCAATGAACGCAATCTGGTCATCGCCAGTGCGTCGGAGGAGCAGGCGGCGGTGGCGCGGGAGGTGGATCGTAATCTGATGAACATTCGTGATCTGGCGATGCAGACCTCGGCTGGGGCGAATCAGACGAGCGCGGCGAGTCAGGAGTTGTCGCGGTTGGCGGTGGATTTGAACAGCATGGTGGCGAAGTTTTCTGTCTGAAATTACCCCTGTAGGAGCTGTCGAGTGAAACGAGGCTGCGATCTTTTGATGTTGATTTTTTAAGATCAGGATCAAAAGATCGCAGCGTGCCGCAGCTCCTACAGAGGCGCAAGTTGCCAGCAAAAAAAAGCCCCGCATCTCGCGGGGCTCTTTCATCGTGCGTCGAATCAGCTGCCTTTAACGGCTTTGCCGTTGACCGTGCCGTCGAGGAGCATGATGTTGTACTCCTTGCCGTCGGTTTCAACCTGTTGCAGGCGTACCAGCAGGTAATCCCAATCCTTGGCGAACCACAGGACGGTGATGCGCTTGCTTTGTGTCGGATCGCGAACGCGCTCGACCTTGATCGCATCGATCTGGCCAGCCTTGGTTTCGACTTTCTCCGAACCCAGCACGCGGAAGTCGTAGGTATCGACTTCGCCATCATCGACTACCTGATAGCTCATGCTTTTCTTGCCGGCAGCCACATCATGCTGCAGCGCCAGTTGGTAGGTGGATTTGTCGACCATGCCACGGTTCAGCGGGATCTTCACCGCGTCGCCGCGATCAGTGCCGGTCACCAGTTTGTTGGCCCAGTCGAAGTCCAGGTCAGCCTTTTTCGCTTTGCCCAGACCGCCACGTTCGAAGTGGTAGGACTGCGGCAGCAAGGTGTCCTTGTCCAGGGTCAGGGTGCTTTCTTCGCTCAGGCTGGCGATCATCATCGATGCCTTGAAGCTGAGTTTCCAGACGCCGTTGGCTTCCTTGGTCAGGCTGCGCGAGGCGGTGCCGCTCATCGGCAGCTGTTTCCAGTCGGCGGTGTAGCTGGCGGAGAACGGTTGAAGGTCTGCTGCCTGTGCGAAGGGCAGGGCAAACAAGGCGCAAGCGAGAAGCAGGGCGCGACGCATAAAATCTCCTAGTGTCGAATCAAGTGGCCGCTGGCCGCGAGTAACTGGCCATCCAGTAAAGCACCGTCCGTACCGAGGGCCAGGCGGCCTTCAGCAAACCAGCGTATGGCCATCGGGTAGATCAGGTGTTCCTGAACGTGAACCCGCTGCGCCAGACTCTGCGGCGAATCGTGCAACTCTACCGGTATTACTGCCTGTACGACCAGTGGTCCGCCATCGAGTTCCTCGGTGACGAAGTGCACGGAGCAGCCGTGCTCCGTGTCGCCGGCTTCCAGCGCGCGCTGATGAGTGTGTAACCCTTTGTATTTGGGTAGCAGCGACGGATGGATGTTGAGCAGGCGCCCTTGGTAATGGCGAACGAAATCAGCGCTGAGAATGCGCATGAAACCGGCCAGTACCACGAGTTTGGGTTGGAATTCGTCGATCAGTTTGATCAGGGCAGCATCGAAGGCCTCACGACCTTCGAATGCCTTGTGATCCAGCGAGCGGGTAGCGATACCCGCGTCACTGGCGCGTTGCAGGCCGTACGCGTCGGCGCGGTTGGAAATCACCGCAGCGATGCGAACCGGGCTGTCGCCGGCTCGCGTGCTGTCGATCAAAGCCTGCAAGTTACTGCCGGTGCCGGACAACAGCACCACGACATCACAGGGTGCGGACATTAATGAGCCTTAAGGTTCTGCAGATCAACCTGAGCTGCGCCTTCTGCCGCAGCAGCGATCTGACCGATCACCCAAGGCTGCTCGCCAGCGTCACGCAGGGTGTTCAGGGCGACTTCAACGTGCTCCTGAGCCACACAGATGACCATGCCAACGCCGCAGTTCAGCACGCGGTGCATCTCGGTTTCGTCAACGTTGCCTTGCTCTTGCAGCCAGTCGAACACGGCCGGGCGAGTCCAGCTGGCGACGTCAACAACAGCCTGAGCGCCTTTTGGCAGAACGCGCGGGATGTTGTCGAGCAGGCCGCCACCGGTGATGTGGGCCATGGCTTTGACGGCGCCGGTGTCTTTGATCAGCTTGAGCAGCGGCTTCACGTAGATGCGGGTCGGGGCCATCAGCAGGTCGGTCAGCGGTTTGCCGTCGAGCTGGATGTTTTCGATGTCGGCGCCAGACACTTCGATGATCTTGCGGATCAGCGAGTAGCCGTTCGAGTGCGGGCCGGACGATGGCAGCGCGATCAGCGCGTCACCGGTGGCGACTTTCGAACCGTCGATGATTTCAGCTTTTTCCACAACGCCGACGCAGAAGCCGGCCAGGTCGTAGTCTTCGCCTTCGTACATGCCTGGCATTTCAGCGGTTTCGCCGCCAACCAGCGAGCAACCCGACAGTTCGCAGCCAGCGCCGATGCCGGTCACCACTTGGGTCGCGGTCTCGACATTGAGTTTGCCGGTGGCGTAGTAGTCGAGGAAGAACAGTGGCTCAGCGCCGCACACCACCAGGTCGTTGACGCACATGGCGACCAGGTCGATGCCGATGCTGTCGTGCTTGTTCAGGTTCAGTGCCAGGCGCAGCTTGGTGCCGACGCCGTCGGTGCCGGAAACCAGCACTGGCTGCTTGTAGCCGGCCGGGATTTCGCAGAGGGCGCCGAAACCGCCCAGGCCGCCCATGACTTCCGGGCGCGCAGTGCGCTTGGCGACGCTCTTGATGCGTTCGACCAATGCTTCACCGGCGTCGATGTCTACACCGGCGTCCTTGTAGCTCAGGGAGGGTTGCTTGCTCATGATCCAGGCCTTTAGGGGAGGGGATTCAGGGGTAACGACCGAGTTCAGCGGGAACATCGAAATCGAGGGGGCGAGTGCCTCACGCGAGTTTCGAGGGGCCCGGCTGTTGCCGGTCTGCGAAGGCGCGCGATTTTATCAGGCTTGAGGGGCAGCGGCCATCCTCGCACCGACGGGCAGGGCCATTATCTCGGGAAATTTTTTGCAATTAAGGCGTATCACTGCCTGTATAAGGTGTGGCAATTAACCGTCTATCGTTATCACTACGTAAAAACTTACCGCCGCCGTGTGAATGTTTTGCGAGGGTCAAGGGTCACAGCCTTGCTTAACCGGTTCACGCGGCCTGTTCCAGCCGCTCCTGTCGACGGGAATTTTCCATGCTTTTTCGTAAATTGTTGGTTGTGGGTTGTTTGTCTGTGGTCAGCCTGGCGAGTCATGCCGAAAACCTCAAAGGTCTCTATCAAGTCAGTCAGCCGGTCACCAGCCAAGCGCCGGAGGAGCGTGATCGCGCCACTCAGGCAGCGCTGGACACGTTGGTGTTGCGCCTGACCGGTGACCCGAAAGCTGCGCAAAATCCCGGGCTGGCGGATATTCGCAAGAATCCGCAGCAGATCATCACTCAGTTCGGCTTCGACGCCGGGCCGCCGGAGGTGCTCAAGGTCAACTTCGATCCGAACGCTACCGAGCAGGCCTTGCGCCGCGCCGGGCTGTCGATGTGGGGCGCCAGTCGGCCGTCGATCCTGAGCTGGTGGCTGAACGAATCAGCGGACGGCACGTATCTGGTGGGTGATGGTCAATCGACTGCCGGGCCGTTGCGTGTGGCGGCTCAGCATCGTGGTTTGCCGCTGCGTTTGCCGTTGGCGGATCTGAGTGAACAACTGGTGGCGACTGCGCCGGCGCTGGAAGGTACGGATCCGGGGCCGTTGCGCGGGGTTTCCGAACGTTACAACGCCGATGCCTTGCTGGCCGTGCATGCGCGCGAAGAAGGCGGGCAGTGGCAGGCGAAATGGCATTTGTGGCTGGGCGATCAGAAAGAGGCCGGCACGGTGCAGGGCGCCGATCAGGCTGCCGTCGCCGATGCGGTGATGCTGGCGGTGGCTGAGCGCCTGGCGCCACGGTTCGTTGCCAAGCCTGGTGCGTCGGGGCAGCAGACCCTGGAAGTGCAGGGCATGAATCTTGAGCATTATGCGGCGCTGTTGCGGTTACTCGAACCGTTCGGCGTGCGTCTGCAGAGTGTCGATGGCGATCGCATCGTCTATCGGGTCAATGGCAGTGCCGATCAGATGCGCGCGCAGTTGTCGCTAGCGAAGTTGCAGGAATTGCCGGCCGACGCGCCTGCACCGGTCGCGCCGCCGCAGCCTGCGGTGGCAGGTGCGGCTCCGGTCGCGGCTCCGGCCCCGATTCCGGCAGCACCGTCGTTACGGTTTCGCTGGTAAGTCTTTCCTTATATAGAAGCAGGAGTGGTTCATGGCCGATACGCGGCGTTGGTTCTGGCTCGGTGGGGTTGTCCTGCTTTGCGCGTTTGTATGGTTGCTGCACCCGATCCTCACGCCGTTTCTGGTGGCGCTGCTGCTCGCGTATCTGTTCGATCCGCTGGTGGATCGCCTGGAGAAGCTCGGGCTGTCGCGTACGTGGGGCGTGATCGCGGTGTTTGCTTTATTCACCCTGATCGTCACCACGCTGTTGCTGGTGCTGGTACCGATGCTCGCCAAGCAGTTGCTGCGTTTGTACGAACTGGCGCCGCAAATGCTCGACTGGCTGCAACACACGGCGCTGCCGTGGGCGCAGGCGAAGCTTGGGCTGTCGGACGGCTTCTGGAAGTTCGACAAGGTCAAAGCGGCCATCAGCGAACACATGGGACAGACCACCGACATCGTCAGTGTGGTGCTGAGTCAGGCCACGGCGTCGAGTCTGGCGTTGATCGGCCTGCTGGCGAATCTGGTGCTGATCCCGGTGGTGAGTTTCTACTTGCTGCGCGACTGGGACGTGATGATGGCCAAGATCCGCAGCCTGCTGCCGCGTGATCGCGAAGAGCGCGTGGTGGCGTTGGCCGGTGAATGTCATGAGGTGCTGGGCGCGTTTGTGCGTGGTCAGTTGCTGGTGATGCTCGCGCTGGGCGTGATCTATGCGGCGGGCCTGATGATCGTCGGTCTGGAGCTGGGGCTGTTGATCGGCCTGATCGCGGGTCTGGCGGCGATCGTGCCTTATATGGGCTTCGTGATTGGTATCGGTGCGGCGCTGATTGCCGGGTTGTTCCAGTTCGGTGGCGATCTGTACCCGATGGTCGGCATCGTTGCGGTGTTCATGGTCGGTCAGGCACTGGAAGGCATGGTGCTGACGCCATTGCTGGTCGGCGACCGCATCGGCCTGCACCCGGTGGCGGTGATCTTCGCGATTCTGGCCGGTGGCGAGCTGTTTGGTTTTACCGGTGTGCTGCTGGCGCTGCCGGTGGCGGCGGTGATCATGGTCTTGGTGCGCCATATGCACGATTTGTATAAAGACTCTGATATGTACAGCGGAGTGGATGAGCCGGAGTTGTAATCACGACGGACAGCCCGGCGGTGCGCCGGGTTGGCCCGTGTCATGCAGGTGATTGCGTCAGAGAAACTGTCATAAAACCAGGGTGTTAACGCAAACCTTTGATTTTGCTTGGGGTCTGCTGCATTGTGCGCTCCGCCTCACGGGTATAAACTTCGCAAACTTTACACAGAGGCCACTAACGGTTCCTTGAGAACTGTTCAGTCAGCATGAAACCGATTCAGCTGCCCCTAGGTGTGCGTCTGCGTGACGACGCCACCTTTATCAACTACTACCCAGGCGCCAATGCCGCTGCACTCGGCTATGTCGAGCGCCTATGCGAAGCCGACGCCGGCTGGACCGAAAGCCTGATTTATCTTTGGGGCAAGCACGGGGTAGGGCGTACGCATCTGTTGCAGGCTGCGTGTTTGCGCTTCGAACAGATGGGCGAACCGGCGGTGTACCTGCCGTTGGCCGAGTTGATGGATCGCGGTGTGGAAATCCTCGACAACCTTGAACAGTACGAACTGGTTTGCCTGGATGATTTGCAGGTGATTGCCGGCAAGGCTGACTGGGAAGAGGCGATGTTTCACCTGTTCAACCGCTTGCGTGACAGCGGTCGACGGTTGTTGATTGCGGCGGCGACCTCGCCACGTGAATTGCCGGTCAAACTGGCAGACCTCAAATCGCGCCTGACCCTGGCGCTGATTTTCCAGATGCGCCCCCTCTCCGATGAAGACAAGTTGCGTGCCCTGCAATTGCGCGCGTCACGTCGCGGTCTGCACCTGACCGATGAAGTCGGGCATTTCATTCTGACTCGCGGTACCCGCAGCATGAGCGCGTTGTTTGATCTGCTCGAACAGCTCGATCAGGCCTCGCTGCAAGCTCAGCGCAAGCTGACAATTCCCTTCCTTAAAGAAACTCTCGGTTGGTAGCCAGCCCTTTGTCTCTGCGGCTTTTAGCACGTTTCGGCATATTTCAGGCGTCAGAAAAAGCGCTTTCCTGCACCGGGTGCAGGCCGCGTAACGAGTGAAATGGGCTTAAGCGCTTAGATGTAAACGAGAAACCGAGAAGTCACAAAAAGATCGATTGAATTTGCAAATGAGGTTGATAGCGGGCATAGTCTCGGCTTCTTTACAACTATCAGCCACGGTCGTGCCCATGCTAAAGCGCTTCGCACCCCTCGTGCCTCTCGCACTCGTCACCCTGTTGTACGGTTGCGCTGCTCATTCTCCAGTTCAAGAGCAGCCTCAACAGGTTAAAAATTCTTCCACTGCTCAGTCTTCCGTTATTTATCAGGAAGAGCTGGCTACCGAAAAAGAACTCGCAGACTTCAGCGGCAGCAAGCCGTATGAATTGCCGGTTCTGGCCGACAGCATTCTTGAACGCGGCATGTCCCTGATCGGTACCCGTTACCGTTTCGGCGGTACCTCTGAAGCCGGTTTCGACTGCAGCGGTTTCATCGGTTACCTGTTCCGCGAAGAAGCCGGCATGAATCTGCCGCGCTCCACCCGCGAAATGATCAACGTAGACGCACCACTGGTCTCGCGTAGCGATCTGGAACCGGGCGATCTGCTGTTCTTCGCCACCAATGGTCGTCGCGGTCGTGTCAGTCACGCCGGGATCTACCTGGGCGACAACCAGTTCATTCACTCCAGCAGTCGTCGTAGCGGCGGTGTTCGCATCGACAACCTCGGTGACAGCTACTGGAGCAAGACCTTCATCGAAGCCAAGCGTGCACTCGCCATGGCCCCGACCGTGGTCACCGCTCGCAAGTAATTCCCCCCGTTGTCGCCGCGTTCGCGGCGACAAAACGGTTCCCGGCAAGGGAGTAGACCTATACTTTACAAGGTGAAGTTAAAGTCTTACTTGAAGTTTGCCGCGTAGCCGCTAGAATCCTGAATCTATATTGATGGCAAACCGCCTGCGTGCGTACGCAGGCGGTTTTGTTTTCTGCCCATTCGGCAGAATTAGCCGCAGCCAGATCAGGATGTTCTGCTTATGACCACGTCGGCCCGCCTCGTTTTGATCGTCTTCGCAGCACTGCTCAGTGCCTGCGCCAGTCGCACGCCGCCCCCTGCGCCGGTGGTTCGCGCCCCGATCGTGTTCGCCCCCTCGGAATCTTTCTCGCCTGCTGCTGAAGACGTGCTGTTCCGCGCGCTCGGCCTCGTTGGCACGCCTTATCGCTGGGGCGGCAACACGCCGGATTCGGGATTTGATTGCAGTGGCCTGATCGGCTTTGTTTACCGCGATGCGGCGGGTATCAACCTGCCACGCACCACGCGCGACCTGATCGTGATGCAGGCTCCGAATGTCGGTAAGGAAGGCTTGCAGACCGGCGACCTGATCTTCTTCGCCACCAATGGTGGTTCGCAGGTTAGTCATGCGGGGATTTACGTTGGCGAAGGGCGCTTCGTGCATGCGCCGGCCACGGGTGGCACGGTGAAGCTGGACAGTCTGTCGAAAGCGTATTGGCAGAAGGCTTATCTGAGTGCGAAGCGGGTGTTGCAGCCAGAGCATCTGGCGCGTAACCCATAATAAGGCCAACACAAAACCCCAATGTGGGAGCGAGCCTGCTCGCGAATGCGTAGTTTCAGTCACCCTTGAGTCGACTGATAGACCGCTTTCACGAGCAGGCTCGCTCCCACATTTGTTATGTGTACGACGCTAAGTTATTTGGTGGAAGACACTCGCCAAACCTTGTTGCCAACATCATCCGCCACCAGCAATCCACCTTGCTGATCAATCACCACGCCCACCGGGCGACCCAGCGCGTTCTCATCTTTGTCGAGAAAACCGGTCAACACATCCACCGGCGTTCCACTCGGCTTACCGCCGGTAAATGGCACAAAAATCACTTTATAACCACTGTGCGGTTTACGGTTCCACGAGCCGTGCTGGCCGATAAACGCGCCTTCCTTGTACTGCGCCGGCAAGGTGTTGCCTTCAGCGAAGGTCAGCCCCAAAGAAGCGGTGTGCGGGCCAACCGCGTAATCCGGGGCGATGGCTTTGGCCACCAGATCCAGATTCTGCGGATTCACTCGAACATCGACATGCTGGCCGTAATAACTGAACGGCCAGCCATAGAAACCGCCGTCCTTCACTGAGGTGATGTAGTCCGGCACCAGATCGCTGCCGATCTCGTCACGCTCATTCACCGCCGTCCACAGCGCGCCGCTGGTAGGCTCCCACGCCAAGCCGTTGGGGTTGCGGATGCCTGAAGCGAAGATCCGGTGATTGCCGGTCGCCCGATCCACTTCCCAGATCGCCGCGCGGCCTTCTTCTTTATCCAGACCATTTTCGCCAACGTTGCTGTTCGAGCCGACGGTAACGTAGAGCTTGCTGCCGTCCTTGCTGGCAATAACATTTTTCGTCCAGTGATGGTTGAGCGTGCCGCCCGGCAAATCAGTCACTTTGATCGGCTGCGTTTTGATCTCGGTCGCGCCGGGCTCGTAGTTGAAGCGCAGCAAGCGATCCGTGTCAGCAACGTACAAGTCATTGCCAACCAGCGTCATGCCAAACGGCGAATTGAGGTTCTGCAAAAACACCGTGCGCGTCTCGGCGACGCCATCGTGGTCAGCGTCGCGCAGCAAAGTGATGCGATTCGGGCTCGGTACGCCGGCGCCGGCCTTGCCCATGACTTTCTTCATCACCCAGCCTTTGATGCCTTTGCTGTCGTCCGGTTTCGGCGGAGCATTGGTTTCTGCCACCAGCACATCGCCGTTGGGCAGCACGTACATCCAGCGCGGATGATCGAGACCTTCGGCAAACGCTGCGACTTGCGTACCGGCCACTGCTGTCGGTTTGCCGCCGTCAGGCCAGCCGACCGCTGGGGCGATGTTCACGGTGGGGATCAGGGTTTTGTTCGGTTCGGGCAGTTTCGGCGAAGGGCCGGTGCCGTCGGAGACTTGCAGGCTGGAAGTTTCACCACACGCGGCGAGCCCTCCGGCCAGAGCGATGACAAAAACGAGCTGGGGCTTGCGCATGACTGATCTTCCCTATGAATGCGTTCCTAATCATAGAGGAGGGCGCAAGCCCGATGGTTCAACCTCAGCCGCGAGCCTCTTTGAACAGCACGGCGATGCCAGGGTGATAGTTGCCGGCCTCGCTGCGCAATTTGCGGTAGGCGTAGGGGAAATACCAGGCGACCGCGCAGGTATGTTCCTTTTGCAAATCGTCGACCATGTCCTGCAGTTCTTCGGGGCTGGCACTCTGCTGGGCTTTTTGCGGGGCGACGAACAGGCAGCCGAGCTTGAGATCGCTGGCGAAGCTGATGCGTTTGGCATCGCTAGTGATGTCGAGAAGTGCCTGAGTCAGGTTGAGGTTGTTCACTCGCGGCCAGCGCTGCGTGGCTTGAAGGTAAGCGCGGTCTTCGGGCCCTGCGATGAACAGATCGGCGCGGGCATTGCGCTCGCCGTCTTCGTTCTGCTTGCGTGTCGCGGTGTCGTTGAGGGTGACCAGTTCGGCCATCCAGGCCGCCGCGGTCAGCACGCCGAGATTGGCTTTCTCGTCATGCCAGTACGGCGTGTCACTGTCGCCGCGCACGGCGTTGTAACGGTCGATACAGTCAAACCAGCGTTCAAGCATCGGGCGCAGGAATTCCAGGCGCGGGTTGCTGATGATCATGCCTTGCATCGTCATCATCCTTATTCTTGTGAGTTGCTTTTATGGAAAAGCATGGCTCTTTGATATCATTTGTATCAGCCTTGCACAAGATTGCTGCCCGATAATTGATCAACGGCAGATAATCGTCCGTCAGCCCCCTCTTTAATTGACGCTCCACCCCCAACCCTCTAACCTTCGCGGCTTGTTTCAGGTGCTCTGTGACCCACGTCGACAGAGTGAAACAGGGAAGCCGGTGAGGGTTGTCTTCAGGTGAAGAACAATCACGATCCCGGCGCTGCCCCCGCAACGGTAAATGAGTAAAAGCTGCGCCTTGTGCCACTGCCTCGACAGAAGCGGGAAGGCGCGCAGCCAGGCCAACGCCGCTCATGAGCCCGGAGACCGGCCTGATCCATCCAGCGGCATCACGGTGGGCGATGCCAGGCTTTTTGCCGTCTATTCTTGTGCCTGCCCGCCGTTATCCAGCCTCAACGGAGAGCTCCCCCATGACTGATTCCCCCGAGCGCGACGAACGCCATCTGGCGCGTATGCAGCGCAAAAAAGCCGTGATCGACGAACGCATCGCCAACTCGCCCGACGAGTGCGGCCTGGTGCTGGTGCTGACCGGCAATGGCAAAGGCAAAAGCAGCTCGGCGTTCGGCATGCTCGCCCGCGCCATGGGCCACGGCATGCAGTGCGGCGTGGTGCAGTTCATCAAGGGCCGCAACAGCACCGGCGAAGAATTGTTTTTCCGCCGCTTCCCCGAACAAGTGCGCTTCCACGTGATGGGCGAGGGCTTCACTTGGGAAACCCAGGATCGCCAGCGCGACATCGCCGCCGCCGAAGCTGCGTGGGCTGTGTCCCGCGAACTGCTGCGTGATCCGTCGATCGGTCTCGTAGTGCTTGATGAACTGAACATCGCCCTCAAGCACGGCTACCTCGATCTCGATCAGGTGCTCAGCGATCTGCAGGCGCGTCCGCCGATGCAGCACGTAATCGTCACCGGTCGTGCGGCCAAGCCGGAAATGATCGAAATGGGCGACACGGTCACCGAAATGGGCATGCTCAAACACGCCTTCCAGGCCGGCATCAAAGCGCAGAAAGGCGTCGAACTTTGAATCAACCACGTCACTGCCCGGCGGTACTCATCGCCGCGCCGGCCTCCGGTCAGGGCAAGACCACCGTCACCGCCGCGCTCGCCCGTTTGCATCGCAATCAGGGGCGCAAGGTGCGCGTGTTCAAATGCGGTCCGGACTTTCTCGACCCGATGATCCTCGAACGCGCCAGCGGTGCGCCGGTGTATCAGCTTGATATGTGGATGGTCGGCGAGCAGGAAAGTCGTCGGCTGTTGTGGGAAGCCGCCGCCGAGGCGGATCTGATTTTGATTGAAGGCGTAATGGGTCTGTTCGACGGTACGCCGTCCAGCGCCGATCTGGCTCGGCACTTCGGTGTGCCGGTGCTCGGCGTGATCGACGGCACGGCCATGGCGCAGACCTTTGGTGCGTTGGCGCTAGGCTTGGCCAAGTATCAGCCGGATCTGCCGTTTGCTGGCGTGTTGGCTAATCGTGTCGGCACCTTGCGCCATGCGCAGTTGCTCGAAGGCAGTCTCACTGAAGGCTTGCGTTGGTACGGCGCGTTGTCGCGCGAGACCGGTATCGAACTGCCGAGCCGGCATCTTGGTCTGGTGCAAGCCAGTGAATTGAATGACCTTGATGTGCGTCTCGACGCCGCCGCCGAAGCGCTCGCCAGCAGTTGCGAGGTAGCGCTGCCACCGGCCGTGGAATTTGCCGCGCCTGATGTAATTGCTGTCGAGCCGTTGCTGAAAAATGTGCGCATTGCCGTCGCCCGTGATGAGGCGTTTGCCTTCACTTATGGCGCGAGTCTGGATCTGTTACGTGCGATGGGCGCCGAGTTGAGCTTCTTCTCGCCGATCCGCGATACGCAATTGCCTGAGGCGGACAGTCTGTATTTGCCCGGTGGTTATCCGGAATTGCATCACGTCGCGCTGGCGCAGAACACCGCGATGGTTGCGGCGATCCGTGCGCATCATGCGGCGGGGAAGCCGTTGCTCGCTGAGTGCGGCGGGATGTTGTATTTGCTCGATTCGTTGACTGACGTTGAAGGCACTCGCGCTGAGCTGGTCGGGTTGTTGAAGGGCGACGCAGTGATGCAGAAACGTCTGGCGGCGTTGGCGTTGCAAGCGGTCGATCTGCCGGAAGGCTCGTTGCGTGGGCACACGTATCATCACTCGTTGACGACGACTAAGCTGACGCCGATTGCCCGGGGGTTGAGCCCGAATGGTGGGCGTGGGGCTGAGGCGGTTTATCGTGAGGGGCGGATGACGGCTTCTTATGTGCACTTTTATTTTCCGTCGAATCCTGTGGCTGTCGCTGCGTTGTTTGCGCCCACCCTTGAGGATGCTATCGCGAGCAGGCTCACTCCTACAGCGGGCGATGGTGTGCCTGACGAAACGCAATCCCCTGTAGGAGCGAGCCTGCTCGCGAAGGGGCCATGACAGACAACGCATTTTCTGATGCCGAACGCGAAGCGGTGTATCGGGCAATAGCCGAACGCCGCGACATGCGCCATTTCACCGGCGGCACCGTCGAACCTGATCTGCTACGCCGACTTCTGGAAGCCGCCCACCAGGCCCCAAGCGTCGGCCTGATGCAGCCTTGGCGCTTCATCCGCATCAGCGACCGAACCCTGCGCAGCCAAATCCAGCACCTCGTCGAAGAAGAGCGCATCCGCACCGCCGAAGCCCTCGGCGAGCGCAGCGACGAGTTCATGAAGCTCAAGGTCGAAGGCATCAACGACTGCGCCGAAGTGTTGGTCGCGGCGCTGATGGATGATCGCGAAAAACACATCTTCGGTCGCCGCACGCTGCCGGAAATGGACATGGCTTCATTGTCCTGCGCGATTCAGAATCTGTGGCTGGCCTCGCGCGCCGAGGGTTTGGGCATGGGCTGGGTCTCGCTGTTCGAACCGCAAGCGCTGGCGGATTTGTTGAAACTGCCGGCAGGCGCCAAGCCGCTGGCGGTTTTGTGTCTGGGCCCGGTCAAGGAATTCTATCCGGCGCCGATGCTGGTGCTCGAAGGGTGGGCGCAGGCGCGGCCGCTGAATGAGTTGCTGTATGAAAATTATTGGGGAGTGAGTCAATGAGTGTGGCGTTGTTGAGTGTCGCCGCGGTTGCGCTGGATGCGCTGCTCGGTGAACCGAAACGCTGGCATCCGCTGGTGGCGTTCGGCAATTTCGCCGGGCGCATCGAGCAACGTTTCAACGGTGAAGGGCGCGGCTGGCGCAGTCATGGCGTCACCGCGTGGGTGATCGCCGTGCTGCCGCTGACACTGCTGGCGACGGCGTTTTCCTGGGCGCCTTATGTCGGTTGGATCGTCGAGATTCTCGCGCTGTATTGCGCCCTCGGCATGCGCAGCCTCGGTGAACATGTCGCCCCGGTCGCTGCGGCGTTGCGCGCGGATGATCTGGACGAGGCGCGCACGCGTGTCGGCTATCTGGTCAGCCGTCAGACCGATGAACTCGATAGCACTGCGGTCGCCCGCGCCGCCACCGAATCAGTGTTGGAAAACGGCAGTGACGCGGTGTTCGCCGCGCTGTTCTGGTTTGTCGTGGCCGGTGCGCCCGGCGTGGTGCTCTATCGCTTGAGCAACACGCTCGACGCGATGTGGGGCTATCGCAACGAACGTTTCGAACGTTTCGGCTGGGCGGCGGCAAAAATCGACGACGTGTTGAACTACATTCCTGCGCGTCTGGTGGCATTGACCTACGCAGTGCTCGGCAAAACCCGACTCGCCTTGAAGTGCTGGCGCACACAGGCGCCGAAGTGGGACAGCCCCAACGCCGGCCCGGTGATGGCCGCAGGCGCTGGTGCGCTCGGTGTGGAGCTGGGCGGCCCGGCGATTTACCACGGCGAACTGCACGAGCGTCCGCAACTGGGCGAAGGCGCTCGCGCCGACGCCGATTCCATCGACCGTGGCTGGCAATTGGTGCAGCGCGGGGTATGGTTATGGTTGCTGATTCTCTGCGTGGGGGCTGAATTCTATGCTTGAGCACGGTGGCCGGCTGCGCAAGGCTGCACTCGATTACGGTATCGCCGAAGCCGACTGGCTCGACCTGTCCAGCGGACTCGCGCCGTGGCCATTTCCGGTCCCGGAAATCCCCTTGCGTGCCTGGGCCCGTTTGCCGGAAACCGATGACGGTCTGGAACAAGCGGCGTGCGATTACTACGGAGCAAACCAGGTACTGCCGGTGGCCGGTTCGCAGATGGCCATCCAGCTGCTGCCGCGTTTGCGTCGCGCCGGCAAGGTCGGCGTGCTGTCGCCGTGCTATGCCGAACACGCTGAAGCCTGGCGCCGCAACGGTTACATCGTGCGCGAAGTGCAGGAGCAGGAAGTCGAGTTCTATCTGGACAACCTCGACGTGCTGGTGGTGGTCAATCCGAACAATCCAACCGGCCTGAGCCTGACTCCGGCGAAGTTGCTCGACTGGCATGCGCGACTGGCGCAGCGCGGCGGTTGGCTGGTGGTCGATGAAGCGTTCATGGACAACACGCCGCAGTTGAGCCTGGCGGCGCACGCGCATCAGGTCGGACTGATCGTGTTGCGTTCGTTCGGCAAGTTTTTCGGCTTGGCCGGTGTACGTTTGGGCTTTGTATTGGCCGAGCGCAAATTGCTCCGTTTGCTCGCCGAACAGGTCGGCCCGTGGGTCGTCAGCGGGCCGACGCGGGTGCTCGGTCAAGCCTGTCTGCAAGACACTGAAAATCACACACGCCAACGGATTCGCAGCGATGAAGCGAGCGAACGGCTGGCGACGCTGCTTGAGCGCTACGGCTCCAAACCGCAGGGCGGCTGCGCGTTGTTTCAGTGGCTGATCACTGATCAAGCGCAAACGCTGTACGAATTCATGGCCCGACGCGGCATTCTTCTGCGCCTCTTCACGCACAACAGCAGCCTGCGTTTCGGCTTGCCTGCCGACACCGCTGAAGAAGCGCGTCTCGAACAGGCTTTCATCGCTTTCACCAAGGACAAACCATGACCACCCTGATGGTGCAGGGCACCACTTCCGACGCCGGTAAAAGCACACTGGTGACGGCGCTGTGCCGCTGGGCGACGCGTCAAGGCGTCGCGGTTGTGCCGTTCAAACCGCAGAACATGGCGCTCAACAGCGCCGTGACGGCGGACGGTGGCGAGATCGGTCGTGCGCAAGCGGTGCAGGCGCAAGCGGCGTTCCTCGAACCGCACACCGACATGAACCCGGTGCTGCTCAAACCGAACAGCGACACCGGCGCGCAAGTGATTATTCATGGTCGCGCGGTCACGTCGATGAACGCGGTGGCCTATCACGACTACAAATCCATCGCGATGAAAGCGGTTTTGGCTTCTCACGAGCGACTCAGCGCTGCGTATTCGCTAGTGATGGTTGAGGGCGCGGGCTCGCCGGCCGAGATCAATCTGCGTGCCGGTGACATCGCCAACATGGGTTTCGCCGAAGCGGTGGATTGCCCGGTGCTGCTGATTGCCGACATCAATCGTGGCGGGGTTTTCGCCCATTTGGTCGGCACACTGGAACTGCTTTCGCCGAGTGAACAGGCGCGGGTCAAAGGCTTCATCATCAACCGTTTTCGCGGCGACATCGCCTTGCTGCAACCGGGCCTTGATTGGCTGGAGGAGCGCACCGGCAAACCGGTGGTGGGCGTGTTGCCGTACGTGATGGATCTGCATCTGGAAGCCGAGGACGGCATCGATCAGCGCCAGACCGACAAGGCTGAGCAAGTGCTGAAAGTGCTGGTGCCGGTGTTGCCGCGCATCAGCAACCACACCGATTTTGATCCGCTGCGTTTGCATCCGCAGGTCGATCTGCAATTTGTCGGGCCAGGGCAGGCGATTCCTGCGGCCGATCTGATCATCCTGCCGGGCTCGAAAAGCGTACGCAGCGATCTGGCGTATCTGCGCGCCAATGGCTGGGACACGGCGATCAATCGGCACTTGCGTTACGGCGGCAAAGTGCTGGGGATTTGTGGTGGTCTGCAGATGCTCGGTGAGCAGGTGCATGATCCGCTCGGCTTGGAAGGCGCGCCCGGTTCGAGTGCGGGTCTAAGTTTGCTGGCGTTTGCAACGACGCTTGAAGCCGAGAAGCAATTGCGCAATGTGCGTGGGCGTTTGGCGTTGGAAGATGCCGAGGTCAGTGGCTATGAAATTCATGCTGGCGTGACGACCGGGGCGGCGCTGGAGAATGCGGCGGTGCATCTGGATGATGGTCGTTGCGACGGTGCGCAGAGCGTTGATGGGCAGGTGTTTGGCACGTATCTGCATGGCTTGTTCGAGTCACCGGCGGCGAGTGCGGCGTTGCTGCGTTGGGCCGGGTTGAACGATGTGCAGGAAGTGGATTACCACGGGTTGCGCGAGCGCGATATCGAGCGCTTGGCGGATCTGGTGGAGAAGCATCTGGATACCGATCTGTTGCGTCAGCTCTGTGGGATTTGAGGTGGGTTCAATGGCCTCATCGCGAGCAGGCTCACTCCTACAGTTGACCGTGTTCCCTTGTAGGAGTGAGCCTGCTCGCGATAGCGCCAGTCGTCTCAATCCATAATTTTCAGGATGTCCCCATGCTCCAACTGATCCTCGGCGGCGCCCGCTCCGGCAAAAGCCGTCTGGCGGAAAAACTCGCCAGCGAAAGTAATCTTGCGGTCACCTACATCGCCACCAGCCAACCGCTCGATGGCGAAATGAGCGATCGCGTTGCCCACCACCGCGCCCGTCGCCCAGCCGAATGGGCGCTCATCGAGGAGCCCCTCGAACTGGCCCGCGTCCTGCGCGAATCCGCCCGCGCCGAGCGTTGCCTGCTGGTCGATTGCCTGACCCTGTGGCTGACCAATCTGCTGATGCTCGACGACGCCGAACGCCTCGCCGCCGAACGTGAAGCCTTGCTTAACTGCCTGGCCACGCTGCCGGGGGAAATCATTTTTGTCAGCAACGAGACCGGAATGGGTGTCGTGCCGCTGGGCGAATTGACTCGCCGCTACGTCGATGAAGCCGGTTGGCTGCATCAAGCTCTGGCTGAGCGCTGTCAGCGTGTTGTCCTGACCGTCGCCGGCCTGCCTCTGACTCTGAAAGGATCTGCGCTATGACCCACACCTGGTGGCTGAACCCGTGCAAACCGGTGAACGCCGATATCGTTGAGCAAGCCGCCGCGCGCCAACAGCAACTGACCAAACCGGCCGGTTCGCTGGGGCAACTGGAAGCGGTGGCGGTGCAACTCGCCGGTCTGCAAGGCCAGGTCAAACCGACGCTGAAAGAGATCTGGATCGCGATTTTTGCCGGCGACCACGGCGTGGTCGCTGAAGGGGTTTCGGCGTTCCCGCAGGAAGTCACCGGGCAGATGCTGCTCAACTTCGTCAGCGGCGGCGCGGCGATCAGCGTGCTGGCGCGTCAGCTCGGCGCGCAGCTGGAAGTGGTCGATCTGGGCACCGTTAATCCCGCGCTGAACCTGGCGGGTGTGCGTCACTTGAATATCGGCCCGGGCACGGCAAATTTCGTTCAGGGCGCGGCGATGACCCAAGCCCAAGGCGAACTCGCGCTGCAGGCTGGTCGTGACAGCGTGCTGCGAGCGAGAGCGGCCGGCGCGCAGTTGTTCATCGGCGGCGAAATGGGCATCGGCAACACCACGGCCGCCAGCGCGCTGGCCTGTGCTTTGCTCGATTGCCCGGTGGTGCACCTGACGGGCCCCGGTACCGGGTTGAATACCGAAGGTGTCAGCCATAAAGCCCAAGTGATCGAGCGCGCACTGGCGTTGCATGCGGCCCAGCGCGGTGATGCATTGCAGACGCTGTTCAATCTCGGTGGCTTTGAAATCGCGGCGCTGGTTGGTGCGTATCTGGCGTGCGCGCAGGAAGGCGTTGCGGTGCTGGTCGACGGTTTTATCTGCACGGTCGCGGCGCTGGTCGCGGTACGCCTGAATCCGGCGTGTCGCGAGTGGCTGCTGTTCGGTCATCGCGGCGCCGAGCCGGGCCATCGTCATGTGCTGGAAACCCTCGGCGCCGAGCCATTGCTGGAACTCGGTCTGCGTCTGGGCGAAGGCAGCGGTGCGGCGCTGGCGGTGCCACTGTTGCGTCTGGCTTGCGATCTGCACGGGCAGATGGCGACGTTCGCCGAAGCGGCGGTGGCGGATCGCCCGGCATGACCTTGCGCCTTGATCTGCTGCGTCACGGTGAAACCGAACTGGGTGGCGGCTTGCGCGGCAGTCTTGATGATGCGCTGACCGAAAAAGGCTGGGCGCAGATGCGTGCGGCGGTGATCGAGGGCGGGCCTTGGGATCGTTTGGTCAGCTCGCCGTTGCAGCGTTGCGCGCGGTTTGCGGCGGAGCTGGGTGAGCAGTTGAATCTGCCGGTGCACCTCGACAAAGATCTGCAGGAGCTGCATTTCGGCGCGTGGGAAGGGCAGAGTGCGGCGGCTTTGATGGAAACCGATGCTGACGCGTTGGGTTTGTTTTGGGCCGATCCGTATTCATTCACGCCGCCGCAGGGTGAACCGGTCAGCGACTTTTCCACGCGAGTGTTGGCGGCAGTGGCTCGGCTGCATACCGCATATGCCGGTGAGCGAATTTTGCTGATCAGCCACGGTGGCGTCATGCGTTTATTGTTGGCGCAGGCGCGAGGTTTGCCGCGTGAGCAATTGCTCAATGTTGAAGTGGGGCATGGCGCGCTGTTTGCGCTGACGGTCGACACTGACGGTTCATTCAAGGAAGGTCACTGACATGTTGCCGCTGTGGATCGCCCTGCAATTTCTCAGCAGCCTGCCGATTCGTCTGCCGGGGATGCCTGAGCCGGAACAGCTTGGGCGTTCGCTGCTGTTTTATCCGCTGGTGGGATTATTGTTTGGTGTGATCCTGTGGGCGCTGAATCTGGCATTGGCGGGGGCGCCGTTGTTGCTGCATGCGGCGTTGCTGCTGACGGTTTGGGTGTTGCTCAGCGGCGCGTTGCACCTTGATGGTCTGGCCGATAGCGCGGATGCCTGGCTCGGTGGGTTTGGTGATCGCGAGCGCACGCTGACGATCATGAAAGATCCGCGCAGCGGGCCGATTGCCGTGGTCACGCTGGTGCTGGTGTTGTTGCTCAAGTTTGCCGCGTTGCTGGCGTTGATCGAGCAAGGGCATGGGCTGGTGTTGATCATCGTACCGGTGCTTGGGCGGGCGGCGTTGCTGGCGTTGTTTCTGACCACGCCGTATGTGCGTGCGGGTGGGTTGGGGCAGGCATTGGCGGATCATTTGCCGCGTCGGGCCGGGTGGTGGGTGCTGGGCCTCAGTGCGTTGGTCTGTGTGCTGATTGCCGGGTTCAGCGCCGTTGTTGCGGTGGTGATTTCTGTCGGGGCGTTTGTCTGGCTGCGGCGGATGATGATGCGGCGGTTGGGCGGGACGACGGGCGATACGGCGGGGGCGTTGTTGGAATTGCTGGAGGTGGGGGTGTTGGTGGGATTGGCGCTGGCCTGAGAGGTCTCTATTGTTGATGCCGACGTCTTCGCGAGCAGGCTCGCTCCCACATTTTGAAATGCAATCCCCTGTGGGAGCGGGCTTGCTCGCGAAGACGGTCTGACAGACACCGAATATTCTTGGGTAAACTCATCTGTAACTTGATTTAACACAGTCGCGGGTATATACACGCATCATGCTTACCTCTCAGTGTTTGTGCACCAACCTGCGTCGCGCCGCGCGTGGCGTCAGCAGGCATTACGACGGCGCTCTCGACGGCTTCGGGATCAACGTTGCGCAGTATTCTTTGCTGTGCAACCTGCAACGTCTCGATCAACCAAGCATCTCGGAACTCGCCGAAGCCATGGGGCTGGATCGCAGCACACTCGGGCGCAATCTGCGCGTGCTCGAAGGTGAAGGCCTGGTGGCGCTGGCCGAGGGCGAAGACATGCGTAACCGCATCGTCCGGCTCACGGAAATCGGTGCGCAACGTCTGGCAGATGCACTACCGGCCTGGGAGGCGGCGCAGCAGCGATTGATCGATCGACTGGGTGCTGAGAAGCGTGAAACCTTGCTAAAATTGCTGGACGAACTGGCGTAACGGCCGGTTTTTCCGATCTCAAGCGGGTATATACCCGCGACTGGAGAATAATAATGACATCGATGTGGCGTACGTGCGGTTGGGTGTTGGTCGGCAGTGCGCTGATTCTCGCGTTGTCATTGGGCGTGCGGCACGGCTTCGGTCTGTTTCTGTCGCCGATGAGCGCGCAGTTTGGCTGGGGCCGCGAGGTGTTCGCCTTCGCCATCGCTTTGCAGAACCTGATCTGGGGCCTGGCGCAGCCATTCACCGGCGCACTGGCTGACCGTTTCGGCGCGGCGAAAGTGGTGCTGGTCGGCGGCGTGCTCTATGCCGCGGGCCTGATCTGCATGGGCTTGTCGGATTCGGCGGTGACGCTGTCGCTGAGTGCTGGTTTGCTGATTGGCATCGGCCTGTCCGGCACCTCGTTCTCGGTAATCCTCGGCGTCGTCGGTCGTGCAGTGCCGCCGGAGAAACGCAGCATGGGCATGGGCATTGCCAGCGCGGCCGGTTCGTTCGGCCAGTTCGCGATGTTGCCGGGCACGCTCGGCCTGATCGGCTGGCTCGGTTGGTCGGCGGCGCTGTTGGTGTTGGGTCTGCTGGTGGCGCTGATTGTGCCGCTGGTGAGCATGCTCAAGGACAAACCGCTGCCGGTGCTCGGCCATGAGCAAACTCTGTCTGAAGCCTTGCGTGAGGCCTGTTCGCATTCGGGTTTTTGGTTGCTGGCGTTCGGCTTTTTTGTCTGTGGTTTTCAGGTGGTGTTTATCGGCGTGCATCTGCCGGCGTATCTGGTTGATCAGCATCTGCCGGCCAGCGTTGGAACCACGGTGCTGGCGCTGATCGGGCTGTTCAACATCTTCGGCACTTACACGGCTGGTTGGCTTGGCGGGCGCATGTCGAAACCGCGTTTGCTCACGGCGCTGTATCTGTTGCGCGCGGTGGTGATTGTGCTGTTCCTCTGGATGCCGGTGACGACCACCTCGGCGTATCTGTTCGGCATGGCGATGGGCTTCTTGTGGCTGTCGACGGTGCCGTTGACCAACGGTACGGTGGCGACCTTGTTTGGTGTGCGCAATCTGTCCATGCTCGGTGGCATCGTGTTCCTGTTCCATCAACTCGGTTCGTTCCTCGGCGGCTGGCTGGGCGGGGTGGTGTATGACCGAACCGGGAGTTATGACTTGATCTGGCAAGTGGCGATTCTGTTGAGTCTGTTGGCGGCCGCACTGAACTGGCCGGTGCGCGAGCGTCCGGTGGCCCGCCTGCAAGCCGCAGCGGGCGCCGCATGAGCCGATTCTGGCCACGTCTCCTCTTTGTCGCACTCGGCGCCGCATTGTTGGCGCTGGTGTGGTGGGGCTGGCATCAGGGCGGTCTGGCGTTGATGCAGTTGGGCATGAGCATTTGCTAGAAGCAGGCGTGGCGAGTAACGTCGAAGTCTGACGACTTCTCAAGGATGTACGACATGCTAATGCGCTGGTGTGCTGTTCCCGCGTTGCTGTTGGCGTTGACGGGCCTGGCCCAGGCCGCTGACTGTCCGGAATTGCTGCAAGGCTCGCTGCAAAAATTGCGCGCCAAGGACTCCATCGACCTGTGCAAACAATACGCGGACAAGCCGCTGGTGGTGGTCAACACCGCCAGCTTCTGCGGTTTCGCGCCGCAGTTCGAAGGCCTTGAGGCGCTGCATAAGCGCTATGAAGGGCAAGGGCTGGAAATGCTCGGCGTGCCCTCCAATGACTTCAAACAGGAGTCCAAGGACAGCGCTGAGACCGCCAAGGTCTGCTACGCCAACTACGGCGTGACGTTCGCCATGACCGAACCACAGAAAGTCCGTGGCGATGACGCTACGCATATGTTCCAGGTGCTGGCCGCGCAGAGCAGTGCGCCGAAGTGGAATTTCTATAAATATGTTGTCGATCGGCAGGGCAAGGTGATCGCCAACTTCTCCAGCCTGACCAAACCGGATGATCCGGAATTCATCGCCGCGATCGAAAAAGCCATCGCCTCAAAACCCCTCAAACCCTGACCTTCAGCGGGTTCGCCCGAATCCTGTAGGAGCTGCGGCACGCTGCGATCTTTTGATCTTAAAGGTCAAAATCAAAAGATCGCAGCGTGCCGCAGCTCCTACAAAGTTTTGCTCGCAGGCACAAAAAAGCCCCGCTTTCTGCAAAGAGAGCGGGGCTTTTCAGTGGGCGAGGGGTTAGCCCCGCCCGGCAGCATCAGAAGCGATAAGTCGCGCCAACACCGAAACCGTTTGCCGAGTTTTCATACTTGGCGTCGTAGGTCTGGCCACGATCGTTTTCGTTGCGGATCTTGATCGACTCTTCTTTCAGGTACGAGTAAGCGACGTCGATGGTCAGGTCTTCGGTCGGGCTCCAGCCAGCACCGATGCTGAAAATCGTACGGTCGCCAGTCGGAATACGTGGCGAACGGTCGACGTTGTTGGTCGGCGACTGGTCGAAGGTCAGACCGGTACGCAGTACCCATTCCTTGTTCAACTGATACGAAGTACCCACGGCGTAAGCCCAGGAGTCGTGCCAGTTCTGGTCTTCGGTGATTTCGCCGAACTGACCGGCCAGTGCAGGCTGCACGCCCGAGTTCTCGACGGTGATTTTCTTCAACTGGCTCCAGCGGGTGAAGGTCGAACCGGCGTAGACATTCCACTGATCGTTGATCGCCTGGGTCACCGAGAAGTCCAGGGATTCAGGCGTAGTGATCTTCAGCGAAGCGTCGTACTTCTGGTTCGGGTTCGCGCCGATCAGGCCCAGCACACCGTAGTTGACCTTGGTGTTGCCTTCGAGCTTGTAGTCGACTTTCGAGTGGTAGGTCATGCCCAGACGCGTAGTGTCGGTGGCTTGAACCAGCACGCCGATGTTGTAGCCCAGTGCGGTGTCG
Organism: Pseudomonas sp. NPDC088885; assembly: GCF_044750025.1. Lineage (NCBI taxonomy): Bacteria > Pseudomonadati > Pseudomonadota > Gammaproteobacteria > Pseudomonadales > Pseudomonadaceae > Pseudomonas > Pseudomonas sp. NPDC088885. The sequence continues at coordinate 28,431 of NZ_JBIVJB010000036.1, forward strand.
TCACCCTTGATCTTGACCTTGCCATCTGGCGCGGCCTGAGTGATCGACAGGTTGGATTCCAGCGAGCCGTCGATACGGTTGATGGTCGGACCGAAGCCGATCGACACCACGTCGTTGAACTTGTAGCTCACGGTTGGCTGGAAGGTGATGACTTGTACTTCGGACTTGCTGCCGAAGTAACGGCCGGCAAAGCCGTTTTCGTAATCGGTGATCAGGCCGAACGGCACGTAAACGCCGAGGCCGAATGCCCAATGATCATCGATTGGTTTGACGTAGAAGCCCATAGGTACGGAGGTGAAGGGCACCATGTCGCCTTTGTTGCTGCCGCCGTTAGGGCTGGAGCTGGCGTCGCTGATATCGGTTTTTGCGTCGAGGAATGCAACACCGCCAGTGACTTGTTCGCGCGTGAGGCGCGACATGCCGGCAGGGTTACCATAAACAGTGCTTGCGTCGTCGGCAGAAGAAGATCGCCCGGCGTACCCAGTCCCCATCCCGCTGATGCTGTGTTCGTTGATGGCAAAGCCAGCTGCGAAAATCTGGGTGGATGCCATGGTAACGGCGAGGCTAAGGGTGGTTTTGAGCATTACTTTTTTCATTATTAGAACTCCTGGTGATCACCGGGGCGAAAATTACCAACATTTTCGCTCCGGCGCTATAGTCCGTATGCCTTGAGTTAGAGCGGTTTTGTAGGACAATCCGACCAGATTCGCGACCCGTTACACGATCTTGCGAAACCGGTGGGTCAACAAGCGACCTGATTCATCGGTGAAACACAGGTCTGCCAGGCGTAGGTGAAATCGCGCAGACGACCCTGAGGCTGAAACGTCTGACGCCAGATACGCGCCATTCCGAGCAAATCAGCCGGGTCGGGGAGGGTGGGGTTTTGTTCTTCTACCAGCAGCCAGGCGATGGCGGTGGCGTAACGCAGATTGACGGTTAATTCCAGGTGTGGGCCGCTGAGAAAAGCATGCTGACTGGCGAGGCCGCGTACCAGGCTTGCGCGCTCCGGATCAAGTGCCAGGTATTCATCCCAAAGGGCTTGATGACGATGCTCGGCAATGCGGTAGAGGCCGTGGCCACGGCGGTCATGCAGGGCAGAACCCAGGGCTGACTGACTGGCGGCGATGCCCAGCAACAGGGCTTCGGCAGTTGCGCAGTGGCGTCCCAGGTAGATCAACGTAGGACGGATCACATAGCGGCACAGTTCGCTGGCAGCGATACCCATAAATCCCTCGGTTCTTGTTATTGATGGCGAGTCCTGAAGGGGGGGCTTGGCAGCAGTGGATCGGTTCAGGCTCGCCGCAAGCGGATCACGCCGCTTGAGTTGAAGTGTAGTGTCATATTCGCGACGTAAAGGCCTGTTTTTAAAATATTTCCGGCTGCGCGGAATATTCGTTATATCCGATGGTGCTTAGCCGCTGAGGGGTAAAAGCGAAACATCGGGCAATAAAAAGCCCCGCATTTTGTGCGGGGCTTTTGCTTTTGCAGCCTTTTCGGCTATCAGGCAACCAGTGCCTGACGGGTACGATCGATCACGGCCTGCAGCGGTTCAGCGCTGGAGTACTGATCGGGGTAAAGACGCTCGCTGTGGCGGGCGATACCGTGTTCGTTGACCAGTGTGAAGCTGAAGCAGCCTTTGCGAGCGGCCATGATCAGGCAGTTCATCGGAGCAAAAGCATTGGTTAGGGTGCGAATGGCATCCTGAGTATGGATTTGAGTAGACATAGTTATTAGGTGTTCCTACAAATGACACGGATAAGAACCGTGCAACGTTAAAACGTTCCAGTGACGACGACCACCATTGGTCGAACGAAGAACCCGACTGGAACAAAGCAGCCAGTTTGAAGCGCTGATAAGTTGGCGCGCTTGGGCTGGCAGGTAGGTACTTAGGAGGGCAGGCAACACATCAAGGGCAAAGGTTCTGGGCCCGGGGTGAAGATCCTGATCAATTTGCAGGTTGGTTCGGTCAGAGTAAGTGGCCTTCGCAACACCCTTTGCTTCATTCAAAGGCTGTGTTGTCGCAAGATTTACCTGGAAACCATCGAGGGGTCGCTCCCGCTTTTTTCGGCGATTGGCTTCTTGGTAGAAGGTTGACCGTGGGGATGTGTTCGACCGGAATTGACTTTCAGCTTGGTACTAACGCCGCGGATACTAACGGATCAAAAAGTACAAAGCAAACCCAATGCTGAAAAAGATTGCAGGGCGCTATGGATTCTGCTTGTCGATCCGGCGGATCGCCCCGTATTGGCCCACATTAAGACCGTCGGTCGGTGAAACAATTTTCATCAAGCGCCGCGCCAGACAGCCTTATCCCCAGGCAAGGGTGGAAAACGACCCGAAAAAGCGCACCCCTAAAACCGGGTAACAGGTACTTGTGCACATTAGTTGCGCGCACTGTCACATCAATCCTGACCCCGATGGCTGCCTGCATCGAAAGTTTAAGTCAATGAAAAACATCGGTTTTTTTTGTTGGTGAAAAAATCGTCAGTTTGACTGCGAGCCCCATTCCACAAGGGTTTGCGAGGGTTCAGGGGCGGTTGTCCACTGAGTTATCCACAGCTTCTGTGGATTGTCCCGAGCGCTTGCTCTAGCACGGGCGTGCCGGGTTTTTTTCGGACTTTACCTGTAAGAAAAAGAGAGTAGAGTGGCGCGCCTTCCGATCTGTCCCACAGTGCTTTATGAAGTTTCGCTCAGTATCAGACTCTGTTACCTCAGAACCCCCTCGTGTTACCCCGCCCAAGCGATTTTCTGTGCGCGTGGCCGAATGGCTGCTCGACAGCCCGCGCCTGAGCGACAGCCACAACGCCAAACACCTTGCCGGTCGCCTGCTCAAGCAGCCTGCGCGCGAAGGCGTGGTCGCTGCGCAAAGCCGTCTCGGCCAATTGATGTGCCGCGAGTGCGGTAACGCTCGCGACCGCCGCATCGGCCAGGATCTGCTGCGTTCAGCTGCCCGTGCCGGCGACCGGCGTGCGCAGCAGGAACTCGGTCTCATCGAAGACTGAGCTGTCCAAGACCTGACACCTTGGTTAACCTTCAGGCTTTATTGGATGGGCAGGAATCTCTATGGCGATGGACTTGACCAGCGTATTGCTCGGTCTCGCGGCAGCGGGGTTGCCATTGCTGGCGCTGGCCTGGCAACTGCAGCGCCGGGCGAGCAACGGCCAAGCCGACGTGGCCCTGCTCGAAGAGCGGCTGGCCATGGCGCAACTGGCGCAGGACGGCCTCAACGCTCAGCTTGAGGCGAGCCGCGATGAAGTCGCTGATCTGGGCCAGGCCAACGCCGCGAAACAGGCTGAACTGGCGGCCCTGCGCCGTGAAGTCGAGTTGCTGCAGATCGAGCGCGACGACGCCCGCGACGCCTCCCACGCCTGGAACATCGAACGTGCCAGCAAAGAAGCCGAACTGCGCCGTCTCGACGCGCAAGCCGCTTCGTTGAACGCCGAGCTGCGTGAGCAACAGGAAAGCCATCAACAACGCCTCAGCGACCTGCAAGGTTCGCGCGATGAGCTGCGCGCGCAGTTCGCCGAACTGGCCGGCAAGATCTTCGATGAGCGCGAGCAGCGTTTCGCCGAAACCAGCCAACAGCGCCTCGGCCAGTTGCTCGATCCGCTGAAAGAACGCATCCAATCCTTCGAAAAACGTGTGGAAGAAAGCTATCAGGCTGAAGCCCGCGAGCGCTTTTCGCTGGCCAAGGAGCTGGAGCGTTTGCAGGCGCTCAACCTGCGCCTGAGCGACGAAGCGACCAACCTGACTCGTGCCCTCAAGGGCCAGAAAACCCAAGGCAATTGGGGCGAGCTGATTCTCGAACGGGTGCTCGAACACGCTGGTCTGGAGAAGGGCCGCGAGTACCAGACACAGGTCAATCTGAAGGGCCCGGACGGCGAGCGTTTCCAGCCCGACGTGGTGATTTATCTGCCGGGCGACAAGCAGGTGGTGGTCGACTCGAAAGTCAGTCTGACCGCGTATCAGCAATACGTCGCCGCCGAAGACGACACCCTCGGCCAGATCGCGATCAAGCAGCACGTACTGTCCCTGCGCAATCACGTCAAAGGCTTGGCCGGCAAGGATTACAAGCGTCTGGAAGGCCTGCACAGCCTTGATTTTGTTTTGCTGTTCGTGCCGATCGAAGCAGCGTTCTCGGCGGCGTTGCAGGCTGAACCGTCACTGTTTCAAGAGGCGTTCGACCGCAACATCGTTATCGTCAGCCCAACTACCTTATTGGCGACATTGCGGGTCATCGACAGTCTGTGGAAGCAGGAGCGCCAGAGCCAGAACGCCCGGGAAATCGCCGAGCGTGCCGGTTGGCTGTACGACAAGTTCGTGCTGTTCATTCAGGATCTGGACGAGGTCGGCAATCGTCTGCAACAACTGGACAAAGCCTACAGCTCAGCGCGCAACAAACTGACAGAAGGGCGCGGCAATCTGGTCAGCCGCAGTGAACAGCTCAAACTGCTCGGGGCGCGAGCGAGCAAGAGCTTGCCGGCGGATCTGCTGGAGCGGGCGATGACCGATGTTGATGGCTTGGTTGAATTGCCGGAATAAAGATCAAAAGATCGCAGCCTGCGGCAGCTCCTACAGGGGATTTTTGTCGAACACAAAAATCTGGTCTGACACCGAACCTGTAGGAGCTGCCGAAGGCTGCGATCTTTTGCTTTTAGAGCGGCACATACCGACTCAACAACGCCCGCAACGCCGCCGGTTTCACCGGTTTCGCCAGATAATCCAGACCCGCCGCATGCACCTGCGCCACCGTTTCCGGCCGCCCATCCGCACTGATCACCACCCCCGGCACCGGCTCGCCCAACGTCGTGCGTAACCACGCCATCAACTCAGTCCCGGTGTCGCCGTGATCCAGGTGGTAATCCACCAATGCCAGTTGCGGCCGCACGCCATCCTTAAGCAACGCCGCACATTCCTCGCGATTGCGCGCCGTCCACACCTGACAGCCCCAGCGGCTGAGCAAACTGTTCATGCCAATCAAAATGCTGTCTTCATTGTCGATGCACAGCACCTGCGCGCCGCCCAGCAACTTGCCGTTCAACTCGACGGCGGCGTTGGCCGGCACGGTTTGCGTCGGGGCCAGTGGCACGCTGACGCTGAACACACTGCCGCGCCCCGGCCACGAACGCACGCGCAACGTATGGCCGAGCACGCGGCACAAGCCATCGGCAATCGCCAAGCCAAGCCCCAAGCCTTTTTCGGCGCGGGTCTGGTGGCTGTCGAGGCGTTTGAATTCTTCGAAAATCACCTGCAGCTTGTCCTCCGGAATCCCCGGTCCGCGATCCCACACTTCCAGCGACAATTCTCCCCCGCGCCGACGCACGCCGAGCAGCACCGGGCCTTTGGCGTAGCGGAACGCATTGGTGAGGAAGTTCTGCAAAATCCGCCGCAGCAATTTGCTGTCGCTGTCGATGCGCAGATGACTGCCACGCACGCGGAAGGTCAGGCCTTGTTCTTGCGCCAATGCCTTGAATTCGGCGCCGAGAATATCGAACAGCTCATTGAGCGCAAACGGCTTGCGATCCGGGTTGATCTTGCCGTTTTCCAGGCGCGAGATATCCAGCAGATCGCTGATCAAGTCTTCGGCTGAACGCAGCGAACTGTCGAGGTGCTGCACCAGTTTCTGCGCCTCGCTGCTCAAGCCATCGTCCTGATGGGAGAGGGCGGCGGAGAACAGGCGGGCGGCGTTCAACGGTTGCATCAAGTCGTGGCTGACCGCTGCGAGGAAGCGGGTTTTCGACTGGTTCGCTGCCTCGGCGGTGCCCTTGGCTTCGGTCAGCGCGACGTTGAGTTGCGACAGTTCCTGCGTGCGCTCGCTGACCCGTTGTTCCAGGCCTTCGTTGGCCTCGGTCAGCGCCTGCTCGGCCTCGCGGAACGCAGTGATGTCGGTGAAACTCATGACGAAACCGCCGCCCGGCATCGGGTTGCCGATCAGTTCGATCACCCGACCGTTGGGGAACAGCCGCTCGGAGGTGTGTGCACGGCCCTGACGCATCCAGTGCAAACGGCGGGCAACGTGTACTTCGGCTTCGCCGGGGCCGCACAAGCCGCGCTCGGCGTTGTAGCGAATGATGTCGGCAATCGGCCGGCCAACGCTGATCAAACCGTCCGGGTAGTTGAACAGCTCCAGATAGCGTCGATTCCACGCCACCAGTTTCAGCGATTGGTCGACCACGCTGATGCCTTGGGTGATGTTCTCGATCGCGCCTTGCAGCAGGGCGCGGTTGAACTGCAACACTTCCGACGCTTCGTCGGCGATCCGGACTACGTCCTCCAGCTGCATTTCCCGACCTTCGATGGCGGCTTTTACTACAGCGCGCGTCGAAGAAGCGCCAAGCACACCGGCCAACAAGCGCTCGGTGTGGGCGATCCATTCGCCGTCGGCGTTCTGGTTCGGGTTGAAGCCTTTGCCCTGACGGTAAGCGAAACGAATAAAGCTCTGCCGCGCGCGTTCTTCACCGACAAACCGCGCCGCCAGTTGCAGCAAATCGTCGATCTGCACCGCCAACATTGAGCGGGCACTTGGCCGTGCGCTGATCTCCTGACCGATAAAACGCCCGGCCTGCCAGTGTTCCGATACCCGCGTGCGCGACAGCACCGAGACCCACGCGAACAAGGTGAAGTTACCGGCCAGCGACAGCACCACGCCTTGTGTCAGCGGGGTGATCGGCAAGTTCAGTGGATTGCTGTGCAGCCACGCCAGCCCCGGAAAACTGCTCAGGGACAAGCCCAGGCTGTGCGCGGCAATCGGCAGAATCAGCGTGTAAAACCACAGGAAAGTACCGGCAGCGAGACCGGCAAAAACCCCGCGCCGGTTAGCCTGTTTCCAGTACAGCGCGCCGAGCATGGCCGGGGCTAATTGGGTGACAGCGGCGAAGGCAATCTGGCCGATGGTCGCCAGGCTCGCGGTGGAACCGAGCAGGCGATAGCTGACATACGCCAGCAACAGAATCACCACGATGCTGACGCGGCGCACCGAGAGCATCCACTGACGAAACACTTCGAACGGGCGCTCGGCGTTATTTCGGCGCAGCAACCACGGCAATAGCATGTCGTTAGAGACCATGGTCGACAACGCTACGCTGGCGACAATGACCATGCCGGTCGCCGCCGAAGCACCACCGATAAACGCCAGCAGCGCCAGCGCCGGATGGGCTTGAGCGAGCGGCAAACTGATCACAAAGGAGTCGGGGAGTACGTCGCTCGGTAACAACATCTGACCGGCGAGGGCGATCGGGACTACAAACAGCGCGGCCAGTGCGAGGTAGGCCGGGAACACCCATTTGGCCAGACGCAGATCCTGCGGGTCGATGTTCTCCACCACGGTGACGTGAAACTGCCGGGGCAGGCAGATGATCGCCATCATCGCCACGCCGGTCTGCACCACCATCGATGGCCAGTTAATGGTTTCTTTCCAGTATTCCTCGAGGCGCGGGGCGAGCATTGCCTGGTTGAACAGGTCATCGAAACCGTCGTACAGACCAAAAGTGACGAAGGCGCCGACCGCGAGAAAAGCAAACAGCTTGACCAGCGACTCAAAGGCAATCGCCAGCACCATGCCGCGGTGGTGCTCGGTGGCGTCGAGGTTGCGCGTACCGAAGACGATGGTGAACAGCGCCAGCACCAGCGACACGATCAGCGCCGTGTCCTGCGCGCGGGTGCCCATGGCGTCGGCACCGGCGCCGATCAACAGGTTCACGCCGAGGACGATGCCTTTGAGTTGCAGGGCGATGTAGGGGAGGACGCCGACCAGGCAGATCAGCGCGACGACCACCGCCAGCGATTGCGATTTGCCGTAGCGCGCGGCGATGAAGTCAGCGATGGAGGTGATGTTCTCCTGTTTGCTGATCATCACCATTTTCTGCAGCACCCACGGCGCGCCGAGCAGCAGCAGGATCGGCCCGAGGTAAATCGGCAGGAATGACCACAGTTGTTCGGCGGCCTGACCGACCGCGCCGAAGAATGTCCAGCTGGTGCAATAAACCGCCAGCGACAGGCTGTACACCCAGGCACGCATCCGCGGCGGCAAAGGCGCGCTGCGACGGTCGCCGTAGAAGGCGATAGCGAACATGATGGCCATATAGGCCAGGGCGACGGCGGCGATCAGCCCGGTGGACAACGACATGCAACACTCCCGACAGAAGACTCCCCGGCAACCCTGTCCGGGCCAACAGTCTCGCATGAGTGCGGCGGTTAGTCAGTGTCGACCAAGGTCGTGGCGTGGCGGGGTGTCGCAGGGGTGGAACCGGGTGGTTTCTCGGGTGACCGGGCGGGCCTCTTCGCGAGCAAGCTCGGCTCCTACAAGGGCATGTGTTCCTCTGTAGGAGCTGAGCTTGCTCGCGAAGGCGTCAGGTCTGCTGCAACGCGATATCGATCAGCCGATGCAGTTCTTCCACCTCCAGCGCCGCCGCCGAAAACAGGATCCGGAATACCACCGGCGCCACCACCAGGTTGATCAACCGATCTACACTCGGCGCGGTTTCATCCGGATGCCGTTCAATGATCGTCTGCAACTGCGCGCCAATAATCGTCACGCAATACCCCGGCGTCGCGCTCGCTTGCACGTCGCGCATCATGTTGCGGCCGGGCTCGGAGCTCATCTCGTCGAGATACTGCTCGGCCCACGCACGAATATCGCTGCGCAAACTGCCCGTTGCTGCCGGCTCGCTGTCCGGGCGCATGCGGGCGAGGGCGACGTCTGCGAGCAACGCCGCCAGATCCCCCCAGCGACGATAAATTGTCGACGGCGTCACCCCCGCGCGTGCGGCGATTTGCGGCACGGTCACGGTCGAGCGCTCCTGCTCTTGCAGGAGCGCGTGGACTGCCGAATGAATCGACTCTTGCACCCGGGCACTGCGGCCGCCGGGGCGTAAACCTTCTTTAATAGCCATGCGGCAGACCTTAACACAAAGAATTTGCTTTAAGCGCGAGGCGGTAGCACACTCCGCAAAAGCAAAAAATTAGCTTTTGCGGAGTGTGCCAATGACCAGCCCCTTGAATAACGTCGTTTCAAACCGCTCCAGCCTGTGGTTTCTGGCGATCACCTTACTCAGTTTTCTCGCCGCTTCCACCGCGCCGACGCCGTTGTATCACCTGTATCAGGATCAACTGCATTTCTCGGCGGTGGTGCTGACACTGATCTTCGGCGTGTATGCGCTCAGTCTGTTGGCGGCGCTATTAACAGTGGGTTCGCTGTCCGATCACGTCGGGCGCAAACCGGTGATTTTTACCGCCGTGCTGCTCAATGCCTTGGCGATGCTGCTGTTTATCTACGCCGACAGCGTCACATGGTTGATCAGCGCGCGCGTCCTGCAAGGTTTCGCCACCGGCATGGCCACTGCGGTGTTGAGCGCGACGTTGCTCGATACGGATCGCCAGCAAGGGCCGTTGATCAACAGCGTCGCGCCGCTGTTGGGAATGGCGTTGGGCGGTTTGGGTTGCGGTTTGCTCGCGGAATTTGCTCCGGCGCCGTTGCAACTGACCTATTGGCTGCTGCTCGGATTGTTTGTGTTGCAGGGGATTTATGTCTGGCGTCTGCCGGAAAGTGTCTCTCCGCAAGCCGGGGCCTGGGCGTCATTAAAGCCGACGCTGCACGTGCCGGCTCAGGCGCGTTCAACCCTGTGGCGAGTGCTGCCGTTAAACACTGCGACCTGGGCGCTCGGTGGTTTTTACGCCTCGCTGGCACCGTCATTGGTGCGCACGGCCACCGGTTCGACGTCCAACCTGATCGGCGGCTCGACCGTGGCGGCGTTGACTCTGACTGGTGCGCTGATGATCTTTACCCTGCGCAATCGCAGCGCCAAACAAGCCTTGCGGCTGGGCGCGAGTTTGCTGCCGATGGGTCTGGTGCTGATCTTGCTCGGCGTGCACAGCGCAAGTCTTTCGCTGTTCTTCCTCGGCACGCTGGTCGCCGGTTGTGGGTTTGGCTCGGGCTTCCTTGGCGCAGTGCGCAGCTTGGTTCCGCTGGCATTGCCTCACGAACGGGCCGGTTTGATGTCGGCGTATTACGTGCTCAGCTACCTCGCGTTCTGCCTGCCGGCATTGTTGGCCGGTTATCTGGCTCGCACCTATGGCTTGCTGGCAACCACTGATGGCTACGGCGCGGTACTGATCGTGTTGGCAGTCGGCGCGTTATTGCTCAGCCTGCGCGCCAAAGCAGTCAAGGTGTGCAGCGCTCCCTGAGTTTCGGTTAGCCTTGCTTGGCCATTCTTCTCACGGATCGATTCATGAAGATTATCCGCAGCAAAACCTTCACCGCCGACCGCGCCTGGGGCGCGCTGGACATCGCCAATATGAACGGCATCACCACGCGCCTGCACTGGACGGATCAGCCGTACAAATGGCACGTCAACGATGGCGAAGAAGTATTCGTGGTGCTCGATGGCCAGGTGCAGATGCACTACCGCGAAAACGGCGAGGAAAAACAGGTGCAGCTCGACATCGGCGACATCTTTTACGCCTCGGTCGGCACCGAGCATGTCGCGCACCCACAAGGCGCGGCGCGGATTCTGGTGATCGAAAGCGAAGGCAGCGTTTGACTGCTTATTGGCAAAACAGATAATAGTTAGAGATATTACCCGTTATATAGATATTCGATTCGGATCTACCATGAATTCCACCTCACCTGAGGACAGGAGTTCATGATGATTTGCCCCAACAGCGCCAAACCCGGCATCAAGCCATTCAGCCAACTTCAGCATCCGCGTGAAGTGATCCGCCAATTCACACCGAACTGGTTCGCCGCGACCATGGGTACCGGTGTGCTGGCATTGGCGTTGGCGCAACTGCCGGTGGCGATTCCCGGTTTGCACGCCGTGGCCGAAGGGCTGTGGTTGTTCAACATTTTGTTGTTCACGTTGTTTACCCTGGCTTACGCCGCTCGCTGGATTCTGTTCTTCGATGAAGCGCGGCGGATTTTCGGGCATTCCACGGTATCGATGTTCTTCGGCACCATCCCAATGGGCCTGGCGACGATCATCAACGGCTTTTTGGTGTTCGGCCTGCCGCGCTGGGGCGACGGGGTGATTCATCTCGCCGAAGTGCTGTGGTGGATCGACGTGGCGATGTCGCTGGCCTGCGGCGTGTTGATTCCGTACATGATGTTTACCCGTCAGGAACACAGCATTGATCAGATGACCGCCGTTTGGCTGTTGCCCGTAGTCGCCGCAGAAGTGGCAGCGGCCAGCGGTGGTTTGCTCGCACCGCATCTGACCGATGCCCACTCGCAATTGGTGGTGCTGACCACCAGCTACGTGCTTTGGGCATTTTCCCTACCGGTGGCGTTCAGCATTCTGACAATCCTTCTGCTGCGCATGGCCCTGCACAAACTGCCCCACGAAAACATGGCCGCTTCGAGCTGGCTGGCCCTCGGCCCGATCGGCACCGGTGCGCTGGGCATGTTGCTGTTGGGCGCTGATGCACCGGCGATCTTCGCCGCCAACGGTCTGCCGGGCATCGGCGAAATCGCATCGGGCATTGGCCTGGTCGCCGGCATCACGCTGTGGGGCTTCGGGTTGTGGTGGATGTTGATGGCGCTGCTGATCACCGCACGTTATCTGCGTGACGGCATCCCGTTCAATCTTGGCTGGTGGGGTTTCACCTTCCCGTTGGGCGTTTATTCGCTGGCAACGTTGAAGCTGGCGAGCACCTTGAATCTCGGCTTTTTCAGCGTGGTTGGCTGTGTGTTGGTGACGTTGCTCGCGATCATGTGGCTGATCGTCGGTAAACGCACCGTGCAAGGCGCGTGGCGTGGCGAGCTGTTTGTTTCACCGTGCATCGCCGGTTTGAAGAAATAACCTGAAATATTTAGCTAAGGTGTGGCCTGGATTGCGGTTTGTGAATCCAATAGACAGTATCCAGACCACCCCCCAGCAAAATCAGGGAAACACGGAAGATGAGTCACTCCTCACAGTTCAACCTGCTGCGCACGCGACGGTTTTTACCGTTCTTCATCACGCAATCGCTCGGCGCGTTTAACGACAACGTGTTTAAACAGTCGTTGATCCTCGCCATTCTCTATCGACTGACCATCGAGGGTGACCGCTCGATCTGGGTCAACCTCTGCGCGCTGCTGTTTATTCTGCCGTTCTTTCTGTTCTCGGCGCTGGCCGGGCAGTTTGGCGAAAAGTTCGCCAAGGACGCGTTGATCCGTCTGATCAAACTGGCGGAAATCGCCATCATGGCGGTGGGATCCGTCGGATTCTTGTTCGATCATCTGTCACTAATGCTGGTGGCGTTGTTCGCCATGGGCACGCACTCGGCGCTATTCGGGCCGGTGAAGTATTCGATCCTGCCGCAGGCATTGCGCGAGGATGAACTGGTCGGCGGCAATGGCCTGGTGGAGATGGGCACGTTTCTGGCGATCCTCGCCGGCACCATCGGCGCCGGGGTCATCATGTCTTCGACGCACTACGCGCCACTGGTGTCCGGCGCCATCGTCGGCATTGCCGTGCTGGGTTATCTCGCCAGCCGCAGCATTCCACGGGCGGCGGCGTCCTCGCCGGAAATGCGCCTGAACTGGAATATCTTCAGCCAATCGTGGGCGACGCTGAAACTCGGCTTGGGCCAGACCCCAGCGGTGTCGCGTTCGATCGTAGGCAATTCGTGGTTCTGGTTTGTCGGGGCGATTTATCTGACGCAGATTCCGGCGTATGCCAAGGAATGGATGCACGGCGATGAAACCGTGGTCACCTTGATTCTCACGGTGTTCTCGGTGGGGATCGCCCTCGGTTCAATGCTCTGCGAGAAGCTTTCCGGACGTAAAGTCGAGATCGGTCTGGTGCCGTTCGGCTCGTTTGGTCTGACCGTGTTTGGCTTGCTGCTGTGGTGGCATTCCGGCGGGATTCCGGACAGCGTCACTGGCCATAGCTGGGTTGAAGTGCTGGGCTTTGTGCACACGTGGGCGGTGTTGATCGACATTCTCGGTCTGGGCATTTTCGGCGGCTTTTATATCGTGCCGCTGTACGCATTGATCCAGTCGCGCACCGCCGAGAACGAGCGCGCGCGGGTGATCGCAGCGAACAACATTCTCAACGCACTGTTTATGGTGGTCTCGGCCATCGTTTCGATCGTGTTGTTGAGCGTGGTCAAACTGTCGATTCCGCAGCTGTTCCTGGTGGTGTCGCTGCTGAACATCGGCGTCAACGCCTACATCTTCAAAATCGTCCCCGAGTTCAGTATGCGTTTCATGATCTGGCTGCTCAGCCATTCCATGTACCGCGTCGAGCATCGCAACCTTGAGGCGATTCCTGATGAGGGCGCGGCGTTGTTGGTGTGTAACCACGTGTCGTTCGTCGATGCCTTGCTGATTGGCGGCGCCGTGCGTAGGCCGATTCGCTTTGTCATGTACTACAAAATCTACAACCTGCCGGTGCTGAACTTTATCTTCCGCACGGCGGGGGCCATTCCTATCGCTGGGCGGCAGGAAGATATCCAGATCTACGAAAAGGCCTTCACGCGGATTGCTCAGTATCTGAAGAACGGTGAACTGGTGTGCATCTTCCCGGAAGGCAAGTTGACTGCTGATGGCGAGATGAATGAGTTCCGGGGCGGGCTGACGCGGATTCTAGAGGAGACGCCGGTACCGGTGATTCCGCTGGCGTTGCAGGGGTTGTGGGGGAGTTTCTTCAGTCGCGATCCGAACAAGGGGTTTTTTCACCGGTTGTGGTCGCGGGTGACATTGGTGGCGGGTTCGGCGGTAGCTGTGGAAGCGGCGGAGCCGGCGAAGTTGCAGGTGTTGGTGGGGGAGTTGCGTGGGGCGGTTAGATAATTAGTGATTTTTAGGGCCTCTTCGCGAGCAAGCCCGCTCCCACAGTTGACCGTATTCCCATGATGGAACGCGGTCGAATGTGGGAGCGGGCTTGCTCGCGAAAGCGGTAGAGGCCTAAGCGCTGACCTTAAGCCCAATCAGCCCGGTGATGATCAACGCCACACTCGCCAGCCGAATCAACGCCATCGATTCGCCAAACAAAATGATCCCGGCAATCACCGTGCCCACGGCACCGACCCCAGTCCAGATCGCATACGCCGTGCCCAGCGGCAATTCCTTCATTGCAAGGCCGAGCAGTCCAAGGCTGATGGCCATGGCCGCAACGGTCAGTGCAGTAGGGAGTGGACGGCTGAAGCCATCGGTGTATTTCAGGCCAACGGCCCAGCCGACTTCGAACAGGCCGGCGAAAAACAGAATGATCCAGGACATGAGAGACCTCCATCGATTGACGGGGTCGTCCCCAGATTAATGACTCGATCGAGCCGCGAGGTCGTCCTCGCGTTGCGCGATAGTTTGACCAGCATTAACCCGGGGATCAAGTTTCAGCTCAGTCGGCAGCCTGTTGCGCCAGCGCCTCGCGATCTTCCTTCTCGCTCATGCGGCGGAAGTAGGTCGACAGCAGCGCCCCGGAAATATTGTGCCAGACACTGAACAACGCGCTCGGCACTGCCGCCAGTGGCGAAAAGTGCGCGCTGGCCAACGCGGCGCCCAATCCCGAGTTCTGCATGCCGACTTCCAGCGCCAGCGATTTGCGCTGAGCCAACGGCAGCTTGAACAGGCGACCGGTGAAGTAACCCAGCAGATAACCGAAGCTGTTGTGCAGCATCACCACGGCCATGATCAGCAGACCGGATTCGGCAATTTTCGCCTGGCTGGCGGCGACCACGGCAGTGACGATAATCACGATGCTGACCACCGACACCAGCGGCAACACATCCACCGCATGACGAACCCGGTCACCGAGCACGCGCTGGGCAACCACGCCGAGAATGATCGGCAACAGCACCACTTGCAGGATCGACCAGAATAGCTCCATGAACGACACCGGCAACCACGCCGAAGCCAGCAGCCAGATCAGCGCCGGGGTCAGCAGCGGAGCGAGGAGGGTGGTAACGGCAGCGATGGCCACCGACAACGCCAGATCACCACGGGCCAGCCAGGTCATCACGTTGGACGAGGTGCCGCTCGGGCAGCAGCCAACCAGAATCACCCCGACGGCGATTTCCGGCGGCAGGTGAAACACCTGGCAAAGCAACCACGCCACACCGGGCATGATCACGAAATGTGCAACCACGCCCAGTGCCACACGCCACGGATGGCGAGCAACGGCAGCGAAGTCGTCGAGTTTGAGGGTCAGGCCCATGCCGAACATCACCAGCCCGAGCAGCGGCACGATCGCGCCTTTGAGGCCGAGGAACCATGCCGGTTGCAGGAACGCGATGACCGCGAAAATCAGAACCCAGTAAGCGAAGGTATTGCCGACAAAGCGGCTGAGTGCAGCCAGTGCGCGCATGGCTTGTTCCTTATTGTTAGTTACACCACAAAACCAATTGTGGGAGCGGGCTTGCTCGCGAAAGTGTCGGGTCAGCCAAGTTAATGTTGAATGACACACCGCTTTCGCGAGCAAGCCCGCTCCCACATTGGGATTTCACAAGGGTTTAGATCCCCTGCGGAGTCTCTTCACCACCCAATGCTTCAACCAGCGCCGGCAGGAAATCACCGAAGGTCAGCATCATCAGGGTGAAGCTGGCATCCAGTTGACCCAGTGCCTCGTCGCCACCGTCCTGTTCCGCCTGATCCTGCAACAGGTCTTCGAACTTCAGACGTTTTACAGTCATCTTGTCGTCAAGCATGAACGACAACTTGTCCTGCCACGCCAGCGACAGCTGCGTGACGACTTTGCCGGTACTCAGGTGCAGCTGGATTTCTTCGCTGGTCAGATCCTGACGTTTGCAACGGACGATACCGCCGTCTTCGTGGGTGTCGCGCAGTTCGCACTCGTCCAGTACATAGAAGTCGTCGGCGGCTTTTTGTGTGGTAACCCATTCGGTCATGGTCGCGGTTGGCGACATTTTCACGGTCAGCGGACGGACGGGCAGGGTGCCGATCACTTCACGCAGGGTCGACAGCAAGTCTTCAGCGCGTTTCGGGCTGGCCGAGTTGACCAGGATCAGACCCTGTTTCGGCGCGATGGCGGCGAAGGTCGACGAGCGACGGATAAAGGCGCGCGGCAGGAAGGCCTGGATGATTTCATCCTTGATCTGATCGCGTTCCTTCTTATAGACCTTGCGCATCTGCTCGGCTTCGATCTCTTCGACCTTTTCCTTAACCGCGTCGCGCACGACGCTGCCCGGCAGAATGCGTTCTTCTTTACGCGCGGAAATCAGCAGGAAGTCACCGCTGACGTGTACCAATGGAGCATCTTCGCCTTTGCCGAACGGCGCGACGAAACCGTAGGT
>NZ_JBIVJB010000037.1:0-42909 GCF_044750025.1 Pseudomonas sp. NPDC088885
GGAAAAACTGGTTCCGGAAATCGACGAACGGTTGGCGATGATCATCGACCCGATGCTCGCCACTGGCAGCTCGATGGTTGCGACCATCGACCTGTCGGGCACCGGTAAAACCACCCTGTCGGCCGACGAAAGCCGTTACCTGATCGGTGACGACGAACACGGCTGGGGCGAAGGCGTGGTGTTTAACATCGAAGGCGGTTGCTATGCCAAGTGCATCGACCTCTCCGAGAAGAACGAGCCGGTTATCTGGAAAGCTATCAAGCACGGTGCTGTACTGGAAAACGTCGTTATCGACGATGCCAAGCACGCCGACTACGCCGATGTCAGCCTGACCCAGAACAGCCGCGCCGCTTACCCGCTGGAGCACGTTGCCAAGCGTTCCGAGCAGAACCTCGGTGGCGAGCCAAACGCAGTGATCTTCCTGACTTGCGACCTGACCGGCGTGCTGCCGCCAGTGTCGATCCTCAACGAAGAACAAGCGGCCTACCACTTCCTGTCTGGCTACACCGCGCTGGTGGGCTCGACTGAAATGGGTTCCGGCAGCGGCATCAAGTCGACCTTCTCCACCTGCTTCGGCGCACCGTTCTTCCCGCGCCCGGCTGGCGAATACGCAGAGCTGCTGATCAAGCGCATCCGCGGTTTCGGTTCGAAGGTTTACCTGGTCAACACCGGCTGGACCGGCGGCGGCTACGGCGTCGGCAAACGCTTCAACATCCCGACCACCCGCGCGGTGATCGCAGCGATCCAGAGCGGCGCGCTGATCGGTGCTGACACCGAACACCTCGACACCATCAACCTCGACGTGCCACTGGCCGTACCGGGCGTTGAAACCAACCTGCTCAACCCACGCAACACCTGGGCTGACAAGGCTGCGTACGACGAGGCTGCCAAAGCACTGGCCGGTCTGTTCATCGAGAACTTCAAAAAGTTCGAAGTGAGCGACGCGATCAAGGCTGCCGGGCCGAAGTTGTAAGATTGGTTTGATGTGAATGAAAAAGCCGCCCTTCGGGGCGGCTTTTTTGTGGGTGAAGCCTCAGCACTGTACTGAGTAGGTGGGTGTTTAGCAGAAGTCCTTTAGACAATTTCTGCAAGTCCTCTCTACATCGATGCGCCTGCTGTATTGATCTTCTTTCTTAACCGGCTAATGCATTCAGCACATGAACGGGATCGTTATGGATGGCCTTGAGCAGTGCCTTAGCTGGCCCAGTCGGCTCCCGACGACCTTGCTCCCAATTGCGCAGCGTCCCGAGCTGCACGTCGATCAGCTCAGCGAATTTTGCTTGAGTCATGCCGGTAGCTTTACGAATTTCTTTGACCTGTAGTGCATCGACATAAAATTCGCGAGAGGGTTGCCGCTCACCCCGTAGAATCTCATCCATCTCCTGCACGCTTTCCATCAGCTCATCAAAAAACTTGCTCATGGTTGTCTCCAGTTTCCGATCATGGCTTTCAGTGCTTTCCGTTCATCATTTGTCAGGTCATGTTGCTCATTTTTCGGGTAGATCATCAACAAGGCGATCCGTGAGGCCGAAATGAAGTGGTAGTAAATAACTCGGGCACCACCTCGTTTTCCGTGACCCTTAGAGGCGATCCGAGCTTTTCTAACCCCTCCTGAGCCTTCGATTACAACTCCGATCGACGGATTCACCACCAACTGCTTCTGAAATACGGCATAGGTGTCGTCGTCCAATAGCTCAATCGCTCGGCGGGTAAAAGCTGATGTCTCAATAAAAATCATCTTGAATGTACGCCATTGACTTACTTCTGGGCAATGCTGAAATGATTGAAAAGGATGACTGGCATCAGACCGTTCTCACCAAAGCGAGAACGATCTGTTCACCCAATCTCACGTGGGCCTTTAAATTGACCGAGCTTCTCCCGATGAGTAGGCACTAGTCCCTGATTTGGCACCGGTGGTCACGACTATAGGTGTGAGACATCAAGCCGAGATAGCCGACAAAGAGGCGCGTCGTGTAGGAAATGGGTGAAGATTCGATAGTCCTTTTACTCCTGACTTACTCGGCTTCTCATCAGGGCTCTCTTATCTGCGAAATACTGTTTCGCTTCCTCATCTGAAACGGATGGCCGGGAATCTTCGAGGCTGGCTTGCACCTGCTGAATGAACCAAGCGTCGTAGGAGAAATCGTTCCCCTGATGCGATGGGATATTGCCAACCGGTATTTCTTTCATAACGCGCTCCGATGTAATTGTTCCTGCTTACCGCCACCCTTCAAATCAACGCAAATGCACATACGCAGAAATATCCAGCAAACTCGTCGCCAACCCCGTAGCCGGTTGGTAAATCGGGCCTTTCACAGTCGAGAACGGCACGCCTTTGCTGCCGAGGGAAACATAACGTTCGCCCTGATCCAGTTCGGTGAAGTAGGTGTAGGAATAGTTGTGCATTAATTGATATCTGGCCTCGTCGCGGGCGATGCCGTTGGTGAGGTTTTCCAGGTCGGTCTGGGTCAGGTTGAGGGTTTTGTCGAGTGTTGTGCCCCAGCGCTTCAGGCAGATCTCAGCCAGGTGGCGAACGATGCGGCCGGGTTCGGTCAGCACTTTCAGGTCGCTGGTATTGGTCGGCACGCCGCCAGTGGAAGTGGCGTTCCCCGCGAGGGTGGCATGGCGACCGGCCATTGGATAAATGGAGGTTTTGGTGCCGGTGGCTGTTTGCGGGATCACGCAGCTGAAACCTTTGGAGCGCTCGTCGCGGGCGTAGACGCCGACGTACTCTTTGACGTTGCTGCCGAGTTTGACGCGTTGCTCCTGAAAGTTGGCGATGCCCGGCACCGGGTCAATCGCAAAAATATTCACCGGGATATTTTTCAGCGCGCTGTCCTTGAGCATCGCGTTGGCCAGCATGTGGCAACTAATGCCGCCACGACTCCAGCCCACCAGGTTAACCGTGGTCGGAATAACGCCGCCTTTACGGAAGGTCTTGATGATTTGTTCCTGTAACTTCTGCTGGGTGACGCTGCGGTCGCCGTAGTTATATTTACGCCAGAACCAAGAGCCTTCGACTTTTACATCTTCAATGGGAATGCCGGCGGCTTTAAGTCGGTTGTATTCGGCTTCGGTGAGTTGTTCACGTTGCCATTCACATTGGCCCTTGATGATGTTCATGGCGTGTTGCACGTTTTCTTCCCAGCCTTTGCCGAACAGTGTGCCGCTGAGGCCGTAGTCCTTGTTTTCGGTGAATAGATCATCGGCCTGCAGGTTGCCGCTGCCGGGGCCGTCGACGACGATCCATTCAGCGAACTCGCGGCCTGTATGGCGCGAGGCAAGGGTGGAAACCAGTTCGCCGTCCCAGAAGTTTTCATGTTGGGTATCGAACTTGTTAGAACCTGTGCCGCAAAAAAATATAGTGACGACTGTCATGATGTTGGCCTTGTTGGTGATAAGAGCCAACAAGTTAGTGTGCGTCCCACTCATTAATAAAGCGCTGGGTTGTATCCGGGTTTGTGGTTTTTTATTGAGGTCGAGTTATTTAAGTTGCAGCTTGGCAACTTGCAGCAGGTCGCAGCCATCTTGCACCAATAAATAAAGCGCATTGACTATGTGCGGAATATCTTTCGCGTCGGCCTGTTTGAAACACATACAGTAAAGTGTTTCCAGCAGATCACTGGCGGCGCGCAAGCGTTGATCGGCGGCATTGAGCAAATCGCTGTGACTGGCGGCGGTGTCGATCAGCATCACGGGTTTTTCGCTGTAGCAGGTTTTGAGTGGCTGGTAACGGTCGATCATGGTGAGGCTTGTCCTGTTCGAAGACGCTCGGGTCGGCCGACAGAGTGCTTTCAGCCGCGCCGGCCACTATAGAAGGGCGTTGCGCAGCGGGACAAGACGGCCGCAATGGACAGTGTTTGTAGGGGTTTTTCCGGGTTTTACGGATTTTCCCTACGTGATTTTTCGGCATATTCGAGGCAAAACCTCTACGCGGAAAATTCCTACCTGCTTGTCAGGTAATTCGCCGTACACGGCGGTTCGGTGCGCGACAGAATCTGTAGGGCGTTTGCAAACGTCTGACACGCGCTTAAAGGGAAAACGGCGGGCGTGCAGGCTGCTCCCACAGAATTTACCTGACCGCTGTATCATTCCGAATCGATTTGGCCCCGACCTTTTCTCGACTCGCTGCGATTGCCCGCTAGGCTGTTGGCATGGCAGCGGTCAAAGGAGTGACAGCGAATGCACAACACCCTGGAACAGGTTTTTGGTTATCCACAGTTTCGTCCCGGACAAGAGGCCGCGATCAGCGCGGTGCTGGCCGGGCGCTCGGCGGCGGCGATTTTTCCCACCGGCTCCGGCAAGTCCCTTTGCTATCAAATATCGGCGTTGTTGCTGCCGCACCTGACGCTGGTGGTCTCGCCATTGCTGGCGCTGATGCAGGATCAATTGGCGTTCCTGCAACGCCACGGCATTTCAGCGGGCAGCATTGATTCTGCGCAGAGCCGCGAAGACGCCAATGACGTGATGGCGCGTGCTCGAACGGGTGAATTGAAGATCCTGATGATCTCGGTGGAGCGTTTGAAAAACGAGCGTTTCCGCAATTTTTTGCAGCAGGTACCGATCTCCTTGCTGGTGGTGGACGAGGCGCACTGTATTTCCGAGTGGGGCCACAATTTTCGCCCCGACTACCTCAAGCTGCCGGACTATCAACGGCAGTTCAATATCCCGCAAACCTTACTGCTGACGGCTACTGCGACGCCGAAAGTCATCGTCGATATGCAGAGCAAATTCGCCATCGCTCCAGAGGATGTGGTGACCACCGGTTTCTACCGGCCCAACCTCAATCTGTTGGTGGAACCGGTGCGCGGTCAGGACAAACGTCGGCGTCTGGTGGAGTGGATGAGTGAGCGCCCGGGGCAGCCCAGCATCGTCTACGTGACCTTGCAAAAAACCGCTGAACACATCGCCGAACACCTTGAACGCAACGGCATTCAGGCCGAGGCGTATCACGCCGGTTTGCCCCACGATAAGCGTGAAGCGATCCAGAAACGTTTCATGGCCGGGCAGTCCAATTGCATCGTCGCGACCATCGCGTTCGGCATGGGCATCGATAAGAGTGACATCCGTAATGTGGTGCACTTCGACCTGCCTAAATCCATCGAAAACTACAGTCAGGAAATCGGCCGCGCCGGGCGAGACGGGCAGCCCTCGGACTGTCTGGTGCTGGCCAACTGCGACAGCCTCAACGTGCTGGAAAACTTCGTCTACGGCGATACGCCAGAGCGCGATGGCATTCGTCATGTGCTCGACGAACTGAAGACTTCGGTGCCGGACGGGCAGTGGGAGTTTCTGCTTGGGCCGTTGGCGGATCAAAGCAACATTCGTTCGTTGCCGCTGAAGACATTGCTGGTGCAGTTGGAGCTACG
Organism: Pseudomonas sp. NPDC088885; assembly: GCF_044750025.1. NCBI lineage: Bacteria > Pseudomonadati > Pseudomonadota > Gammaproteobacteria > Pseudomonadales > Pseudomonadaceae > Pseudomonas > Pseudomonas sp. NPDC088885. Next base: position 5,370 of record NZ_JBIVJB010000037.1, read on the forward strand.
CGGTTTGATCGCGCCGCGCTATGCCTACTACGCCGAATACCGTTTCAAGTACTTGGTGGAGCCGGACGCGCTGCTTGCGCGTTTCGAGGGTGAGCGCAGGGATTTTGTCGCGGCGATTATCCAGACCTCCAATCGCGCACGAACATGGGCGACGGTGAGTTTCGACGCGATGTACGAACAGTATTCAGCCGAGCGTAATCGCGTGGTGACGGCGCTGGATTATTTTCAGGAGAAGGGCTGGGTCGAGCTTGAAAGCAAGCAGATGACCGAGGTCTACAGCCTGCTGCACAGCGACTTTGACAGTGACGTGTTGAGTGGCGAGTTGCACGATTACTTCACTCGACATGAACAGACCGAAGTGGCGCGGATTCACGCGATGCTTGAGGTTTTCGCCACCGAGCGGTGTTTGGGTTATCGACTGGCCGAGTACTTCGGTGACCACGATGCGCCCGAGCGTTGTGGGCATTGTTCGGTGTGTCATGGGCAGGTTGCACGCTTGCCGGCGCCGCCGGAATTGCCGCCGCTTGTGGATAAAAACTTCTCGGCGCTGTGTGGTGATTTTATCCACAGGCATGAACAACACACCGGCGTCGTTCCGACGGCGGAGCGGTTGACACGGTTTTTGTGCGGGATCAGCGTGCCGCTGTTTACCAAGCTCAAAGCGCGGGCGATTCCCGGGTATGCGGCACTGGAAGAATACCCCTACGCCGAAGTCCGTCACTGGACTCAGGCTCACCTCAATCCCTTGTAGGAGCCGAGCTTGCTCGCGAAGAGGCCAGCACATCCCAACAGAGCTGTTTGACCGTTAAATCGCTTTCGCGAGCAAGCTCTGCTCCTACAGGAATCGGGGCAAGCAAGGCTCTATCCATCCGCTGAATGTCGATCATCACGGTAATAAACTTCAAAAAGCGTCGTCGGCTGACTATGGTGAGACCAGTCTTTGGATCGCCAACAAGAGAACAATATGAGCCAGACATCCTTCGATATTCAGCAGGCCGCCGTGATCGGCGCGGGCACCATGGGCCGTGGCATCGTCATGTGCCTGGCCAATGCCGGCGTGACAGTACAGTGGGTAGATAACAACCCACAGATGCTTGAGCAGGCACTCGCCACCGTTGCCGACACTTATGCACACAATGTGCGGCAGGGGCGCATTGATCAGGCCGAGGCTGATGCGCGTATCGCCCGGGTCAGTGCGGCGGCGGATTACGCGGCGATTCGCAATGTCGATCTGGTGATCGAAGCGGTGTACGAGAATCTTGAGCTGAAGCAGAGGATCTTCCGCGAGCTGGATGGCTTGCTGAAGCCTGAAGCCTTGTTGGCGAGCAATACGTCGGCACTGGATATCGATGCGATTGCGGCGGCGACAAAACGTCCGGAACAAGTGCTGGGCCTGCATTTCTTCAGCCCGGCGCACATCATGAAACTGCTGGAAATCGTTCGCGGCGCGCAGACCTCACCAGCAGCTCTGGACGCTGCACTGGCCTTGGGCAAACGCATGGGCAAGGTCAGTGTGGTGTCGGGCAACTGCCATGGTTTTATCGGCAACCGCATGTTGCATCCGTACGTGTTGGAGGCGCGCAAGATGTTGCTTGAAGGCGCTTATCCACAGCAGGTCGATGCCGCGTTGCAAGGTTTCGGTTTCGCCATGGGGCCGTTTCGCATGTACGACGTGGTCGGCATCGATCTGGAATGGCGCGCGCGCGAGTTGGCCGGCAAGGGCCAGGATGCGCCAGAGGTGCAGGTGGATAATCGCTTGTGCGAAATGGGTCGATTCGGGCAGAAGTCCGGCAACGGTTATTACCATTACGAGCCGGGCAGTCGTCAGGCAGAGCATGATCCTGAGGTCGATGCGCTGGTGTTGCAGGTCAGCGAAGGATTGGGCTTCCAGCGTCGTGAGATAGGTTCGGAGGAGATTCTCGAGCGCTCCCTGCTGGCATTGGTCAACGAAGGGGCGAAGATTCTCCAGGAAGGTATTGCCGAGTCTGCCCATGACATTGATCTGGTGTATTTGAATGGTTACGGCTTCCCGGCGGATAAGGGCGGGCCGATGGCGTGGGCGGATCAGCAGGGGCTGGCGGATATTCATCAGCGGCTGTTGGCGCTGGAGACGCGGCAGGGCGATCAGTGGAAACCGGCGCGGTTGATTGGCGAGTTGGCGGCGCAGGGGAAAGTTTTTTCAGATCGTTAAGATCTGGCGGCTGTACTGACGTCTTCGCGAGCAGGCTCGCTCCCACATTGGATCTCGGTTTCCTGTGGGAGCGAGCCTGCTCGCGAATGGGCGCCACGATTTTCAATTAGACTCGCCACACTATTTCCAGGAATTGCTGATCAATGTCCAACCCGATGCCTCAACGCACCGACTACCCGCACTTCCAGCCCATCACCACACGCTGGCACGACAACGACGCCTACGGTCACGTCAACAACGTCACCTACTACAGCTTCTTCGACACAGCCGTGAACACATACCTGATCCATGTCGGTGGTCTGGATATCCATGACGGGGAAGTGGTGGGTTTCGTGGTCAGTTCGGCATGCGATTACTTCGCCTCGATCGCGTTCCCGGATCTGATCGAGATCGGATTACGAGTCGGCAAGTTGGGCAACAGTTCGGTGCAGTACGAACTGGCGGTGTTCAAGGTCGGCGAAAGCGAGGCCTGTGCGGCCGGGCGATTCGTTCATGTGTTTGTGGATCGGGCGAGCAATCAGCCGGTGCCGATTCCGAGCGAATTGCGTCAGGCGCTGGAACGTCTGGTGGTGGGATAAAGCAAAAAGATCGCAGCCTGCGGCAGTTCCTACATTGATCTGTGTAGGAGCTGCCGCAGGCTGCGATCTTTTGATCTACCTGCCGTCAATCAGCAATCAGCGGTGACGATAATACTTGTGATGCTTGCGGTGACCGTAGGCATGACCGCGACCACGGTGGTCGTCGCGGTAGTAGCGACGGTTATCACGACCGCGATCGTAATGACGATCATCGTCATCGCTCTTGTTGCCCATGTAGTTACCCAACGCACCACCGGCACCGCCACCCGCGGCCGAACCGATCAGGCTGCCAGTGCTGCCGCCGAGGCTGCGACCGACCACATTACCGCCAGCAGCGCCCAACGCACCGCCAATGGCGGCTTCGCCACGGCTGCGTTTGTCGGCGCCGACTGCGCTACCACCCGCGCCGCCCAAGGCTGCGCCAATGGTGGAACCTGTATTGCCGCCTAAAGACTGACCGACGACCGAGCCAAGAACCCCGCCCAATGCGCCGCCAACACCTGCTTCGGTGGTGCCGCCTGCCGACGCAAAACCACTGACCAGGCCAAGGGACAACAAGAGAATCTGGGAGAACTTCATAGAGGAGCCTCAAAGGGATGACGGCGCCGATCCTGAGGCTGTGTAACAAGCGTGACAATCGAAATCCGACGAATAGCACGACTTGTATACAATTTCGCAAGTTACTGTTTTGTATACGGAACTTATCTGTTTTTTGCCGGTCTTTAACTACTTCGGACAGGCCGCTTTTGTGAAAAAGCGGCCTTTTTTGTGGGCAATCGGAAAGTGTTTGAACGCAGGAATGTATTGTCTGAACCGACGCCTTCGCGAGCAAGCCCGCTCCCACATTTGAAATGCATTCCAATGTGGGAGCGGGCTTGTTCGAGAAGGGGCCAGTTCAAGCGCCGCGTTAAGCCGACTTGGCCATGATCAACCCCGTCTCACTCGCCGCTTCCAACCGGATCGCGATGAACTTCGACGTCGGCGTATGGCTGCCATCCCCGGTGCTCTCCAGCGGCACCAGCGGATTCACCTCCGGATAATAAGCCGCCGCCTGCCCCGCCGGAATATCAAACGCCAGCAAGGTAAAGCCTTTCACCCGACGCTCACGACCGTCGTCCCACAGCGACACGATGTCAGCCTTCTGCCCCGGACGGAAGCCCAGACGAATGATGTCCGCCTCGTTGGCAAACAACACATCGCGCTGGCCCTTCACGCCGCGATAACGGTCATCGAGCCCATAAATCGTCGTGTTGTATTGATCGTGGGAACGCATCGATTGCAGGATCAGATCCGGCAGTTGTCCAGTCGCACGAGTGCGTTCGTGCACCAGATCTTTCGGCAGCATGTTCGCGCGGAAATTGGCGCGGCCCGACGGCGTGTTCCACTTGCGCGCACCGGCGCTGTTGCCAAGGTAGAAACCGCCCGGGTTTTTTACCTTCTCGTTGAATTCCTTGAAGCCCGGAATGGTGTCGGCGATCAGTTCGCGAATGCGCGCGTAATCGGCCACCAGCCAGTTCCAGTCCACCGGTTTGCTGCCCAGAGTAGCGGCGGCGATGCCGGCGATGATCGACGGCTCAGAGCGCATCTGGTTCGACAGCGGCTGCAACTGGCCGTTGGAGGCGTGAACCATGCTGAACGAGTCTTCCACGGTGACCGCTTGCGGGCCTTCGGTCTGGATGTCGATGTCGGTACGACCGAGGCACGGCAAGATCAACGCGTCTTTACCGTGAGCCAAGTGGCTGCGGTTGAGCTTGGTGCTGATCTGCACGGTCAGGTCGCAATTGCTCAGCGCTTCGAAGGTGCGCGGGCTGTCCGGCGTCGCTTGAGCGAAGTTGCCGCCCAGACCGATAAAGACTTTTGCGCGACCTTCGGCCATCGCATGAATCGCCTCGACCACGTTATGGCCGTTGTGACGCGGCACCTTGAACTGGAAGCGCCGCTCCAGAGAATCGAGGAACGCCACCGGCGGACGCTCGTTGATGCCCATCGTCCGGTCGCCCTGCACATTACTGTGACCGCGCACCGGGCACAGGCCGGCGCCCGGTTTGCCGATGTTGCCGCGCAGCAGCATCAGGTTGGCGATTTCCTGAATGGTTGGCACCGAATGGCGGTGCTGGGTGATGCCCATCGCCCAGCACATGATTACGTTTTTGCCTCTGGCGTACATGCGCGCGGCTTGCTCGATGTCCACGAGGGTGAGGCCGGACTGTTCGACGATTTGTTCCCACGGTGTGTCATCAACGACACCGAGATACTCCAGCACATTGGCGCTATGAGCATTGAGGAAGTCGTGATCGAACACCGCTGGCGCGCCAGCCTTCTGCGCATCGCGTTCCCATTGCAGGAGGAATTTGGCCATGCCGCGCAACAGCGCCATGTCGCCGCCGAGTGCCGGACGGAAGTAGGCGGTGTTGGTCGGCTTGTCGCCGTTGGTGAGCATTTCGATCGGATGTTGCGGGTGCTGGAAACGCTCCAGTCCGCGCTCTTTCAGCGGGTTGATGCACACCACTTGCGCGCCGCGTTTCACCGCTTCACGCAACGGTTCGAGCATGCGTGGGTGATTGGTGCCGGGGTTCTGGCCCCAGACGAAAATCGCATCGGCGTGTTCGAAATCATCGAAGGTCACGGTGCCTTTGCCGACGCCGACACTTTGCGCCAACGCCACACCGCTGGCCTCGTGGCACATGTTCGAGCAGTCAGGGAAATTGTTGGTACCGAAGGCGCGCACGAACAACTGGTACAAATAAGCCGCTTCGTTGCTGGCACGACCCGAGGTGTAGAACTCGGCCAGATCCGGGCTCGGCAGACTTTGCAGGTGCTTGGCAATCAGCGCGTAGGCGTTGTCCCAACTGATCGGTTTGTAGCGATCAGTTTCGGCGTCGTAGACCATCGGCTCGGTCAGGCGGCCCTGATACTCGAGCCAGTAGTCGCTCTGCTCCAGCAACGATGTGACGCTGTGCTTGGCGAAGAACTTGGCGTCGACACGGCGCTTGGTCGCTTCCCAGTTCACCGCTTTCGCGCCGTTCTCGCAGAACTTGACCATGCCGCTTTCCGGCGAATCGCCCCACGCGCAACCCGGGCAGTCGAAGCCGCCGTTCTGGTTGGTCTTGAGCATCATGCGCAGGTTTTTCAGGGCGTTGTCGCTGGTCAACCAGGCCTGAGCCACACTGATCAGGGCACCCCAGCCGCCTGCTGCGCCTTTGTAAGGCTTGTAGCGCGGGACGGGTTTCTGGTCGGCTTGATGATGTTGGCTCACGCTTGATTCTCCATCGCGGGGCTATACACCCGCGGCGCACTTTTCTGCGGCAGGTGGATGAGATTGAGGTTGTGTCGACGGGCCCATTGCACGGCGAGGCCCGTGGGCGCGGACAGGCTGACCAGGGTCTGGATGCCGGCGCGCAATACTTTCTGGATCAATTCGAGGCTGCATCGGCTAGTGACAATTGCCAGTCCGCCTTCGGTGGATATCTTCTGGCGGATCAGTCCGCCGATCAGTTTGTCGAGCGCGTTGTGCCGGCCAATGTCTTCGCGACCGAGCAGCAGTTCGCCGCTGGCGTTCATGAACACTGCCGCGTGTACCGCGCCGCAGTACTGACCCAAAGGCTGAAACGCACTGATGCGCTGACGCAAACCATCAAGCCATTCAATCGGTGGCAACGGCGCGCCGGGTAGCACTTTCAGATCGGGCAACGCTTGTTCCACCGCTTCGACGCCACACAATCCGCAACCGCTGGTGCCGGCCATTTGCCGACGTTGCTGCTTGAGGTTCCAGAAGGCGCGGTTGGCGATGGTCACTTGCGCGTATTGCGCCGAGCCGGCGCCGGTCAGTTGCAGGTCATAGATGTCGGTCGCGTCTTCGATGATGCCGCTGCCGAGGCTGAAGCCGACGATGAAGTCTTCGAGGTCAGTCGGCGTCACCAGCATCACGGCTTGGCTGATGCCGTTGTAGGCGATCGCCAACGCGACTTCCTCGGCGAGAGCAGTGCTCGCCGACTCTTCGCGGGGAAGATCGCTGTAACTGTAGGTCTGGCTGGCGGCAGGCGCGGGCGTTTCGAGTGCAGGCGCCGCGCAAGTTGGGCGCTTGGCGTTCATGGCATCACCGACGGTTTGATCAACGTTAAGACTAGGCGCGTCAAGTTGTCGCGTCTAATCGCTACTGTCGATGTATTGATAGATGCCGTCGATCAAGGGGCCTTTTCCGTACGCATGCGGTTACAGAGTCATTGGTCGGCTCGGAACCGGGTTTGCCTGGCGTGGTCTAGGCTTGGGCATCTGGAACCCAAATCAAGGAGTGTGCGCTATGAGTCTTTTGAGCTTTGTGAAAGAAGCGGGTGAGAAGCTGCTCGACCTGCTGACCCCCGGCAACGCCAATGCCAGTGAGCAATTGAAGGAACACATCAGTAAGGTCGGGCTGGGCAATCCGAATGTGCAGGCAACGGTGGACGGCGACAAAGTCACCGTGACCGGTGAAGTGGCAAGTCAGGAAGAGAAAGAGAAAATCCTGCTGGCTGTTGGCAACATTGCCGGTGTTGGCAGTGTTGATGATCAGATCACCGTGAGCGGCCCGGTTGTGACGGCTGCGCAGTTTGTTGTGGTCAAGTCGGGTGACACCCTTAGCGCGATCTCGTTGCGTGTGTACGGTGATGCCAACAAGTATCAAAAGATTTTCGATGCCAACAAACCGATGCTCAAGGATGTGAACAAAATCTATCCGGGGCAGACACTGCGTATTCCTGAGTAAACAGGAACCCCTGTGGCGAGGGGATTTATCCCCGTTCGGCTGCGCAGCAGTCGCAAAGATTTTGGGGCCGCTACGCGACCCAACGGGGATAAATCCCCTCGCCACAATGATTTGTCACAGGCCTGAGATCAGGTCGCGGTAGTCTTCGACTGCCGCGAATTCCGCCGTGTCCTTCGGGCCTTTGCGGCTGTCGGGTTGTTTGACTGCCAGCAAGTGCGCCACCCCAAAATCTCGCGCGCTGCGCAGAATCGGCAAGGTGTCGTCGATGAACAGACTGCGTGCCGGATCAAAACCGATATCTGCCTGCAACGCGTCCCAGAACTGCGGGTTTTCCTTGGGGAAACCGTAATCATGCGAGCTGATCAGCCGCTCGAAGTACGGCGCCAGTTCAATCCGTTCCAGCTTCAGCGACAGTGAGTCACGGTGGGCGTTGGTGATCATGATCACCCGTTTCCCGGCGCGTTTTATCGCTTCCAGAAAAGTATCCGCATCAGGACGTAAGGCGATCAGGTGCGCAGTTTCCTGTTTCAACTCACGCACTGACAGCTTCAGTTCGCTGCTCCAGAAATCCAGGCAATACCACTGCAACTGACCGGCATGGCGTTCGAACAGCGGCTGCAATTCCATCTCGGCCATCGCGCGGCTGACCCCGTGCAGTTCGGCGTAGCGCTGGGGCAGGTGTTCCAGCCAGAAATGGTTGTCGAAGTGCAGATCCAGCAGCGTGCCGTCCATGTCCAGCAGGACGGTATCGATGTCGGACCAGGGTAAAGAAGGCATGGCAACGTCTCGAACGGTAGAAAGATATCCGACGTAAACAATCGGGAAAGCCGCGTTATAGTAGCGCGTTCACGCCAAGGAGCTTTGCATGCGCCAGAAACCTACCGTACTCGCCCGCGAGATCGTCGCCACCAGTCGTCTGTTTTGCGTCGAAGAACTCAAGCTGCGTTTTTCCAATGGCGTGGAGCGCACCTACGAGCGGCTGGTCGGCAAGGGCGCGGGCTATGGCGCGGTAATGATCGTGGCAATGCTCGATGCCGAGCACGCGGTGCTGATCGAGGAATACTGCGGCGGTACCGATGAGTACGAATTGTCGCTGCCCAAAGGTTTGATCGAGCCGGGCGAAGACGTACTGGCGGCGGCTGAACGTGAGCTCAAGGAAGAAGCCGGGTTTGGCGCGCGGCAACTGGAGCATCTGACCGAGCTGTCGCTGTCGCCCGGTTACATGAGCCAGAAGATTCAGGTGGTGCTGGCCACCGATCTCTACGAAGAGCGGCTGGAGGGCGACGAGCCCGAGCCGATGCGGGTCGACAAGGTCAATCTGCGTGATCTGTCGGCGCTGGCGCAAAATCCGCAATTCTCCGAAGGCCGCGCATTGGCGGCGCTTTATCTGACCCGTGACTTGTTGACCCAGCGCGGGTTCTTTCAATCGTGAGTGACATGTCGATGAATTTCCCCCATCCGTTGATGGCGCCGGTGGTTGCACTGGCATTGCAGGCCGGCGAAGCGATTTTGCCGTTCTGGCGCGCAGGCGTTGAAGTGACGGCTAAATCTGATGATTCGCCGGTGACGGCGGCGGATCTGGCGGCGCACCATTTGATTCTGGCGGGGCTGACCGCGCTGGATCCGAGCATTCCGGTGCTGTCCGAAGAGGACGCCAATATTCCGCAGAGCGTGCGGGCGGGTTGGACGCGTTGGTGGTTGGTGGATCCACTGGATGGCACCAAGGAATTCATCAGCGGCAGTGAAGAATTTACCGTCAACATTGCGCTGATCGAGAACGGTCGGGTGGTGTTTGGCGTGGTGTCGATGCCGACCAACGGTCGCTTTTACGTCGGTGGTGCCGGGCTTGGCGCGTGGCGTTGCGACAAGGGCGGCACACCGGTTTCGATTCAGGTGCGGGATGTGCCTGGGCCGGGTGAGGCGTTCACGGTGGTGGCCAGTCGTCGGCATTCCAGTCCTGAGCAAGAGCGTTTGCTGGCGGGCTTGAGTGCCAGCCTCGGTGAACTGCAGTTGGCGAACATCGGCAGCTCGCTGAAGTTTTGCCTGCTGGCGGAAGGGGCTGCCGATTGCTATCCGCGACTGGCGCCGACTTCGCAGTGGGACACGGCGGCGGCGCAGGGTGTGCTGGAAGGGGCGGGCGGCGAGGTACTGGATTTACGCGGTGAGGCGTTTTGTTATCCGGCGCGGGAATCGCTGTTGAACGAGTTCTTTTTGGCGCTGCCGGCGAAGGCGCCCTGGCGGGCGAGGTTGTTGGAGTTGGCGCGCGGGTAAGTGGGCTGATCCAGAATCCCCCTCACCCCAACCCTCTCCCCCAGGAGAGGGAGCAGATCTTCATGCGCTTCAAAACCTGAGTTCGACTCGATATCTCAGATCGACGGATTCCGCTACAACGCCTCGGTCAGTCCCCTTTCCTTCAGGAGAGGGAGCTGATCTTTATGCAGTTCAAACCTGAGTTCGACTCGATATCTCAGGTCGATGCAAATCGAGAGAACAACCCGGTCAGTCCCCTCTCCCCCCGGGAGAGGGTTAGGGTGAGGGGCTTTTGATCGTCAGCGGTGCAACACGTATTGCCCGCTAAACGTCACCGCATCGACTTCACTCCCGACATTGACGATCCGCGTCTGCAACACCAACCGCGCCCGCCCATACCGCTGATACATCGCCAAAAACTTCTTCCACACCCGCGCATCAGGCGCCGGGCAAATCGCCGTGGCATCCCCCGTCACCGGCAGCGGATAACTGATCTGCCCTTCCTGAATCACGATGTGCCCATCGGTGATCCCTTCTTCCTTCAAACGCAAATGCAACCAGCCCCAACCCGCCAGCACCGCACCGCAATAGAGGCTGCCGCCGAACATGGTGCTCTTGTGGTTGACGTTGGGATCGAGCGGCAAATACAAGCTCAATTGCTGCTCGCGCCAGTCGAGCACCCGCAGGCCCATGTCGCGGGTCAGCGGAATGTCGTGATGAAGCACCGACTCCAGATAACGACTGTCTGTGCTCATTCGTTTTCATCCCCGTGACTGCTGTCACCAAAATTCAGACCGTGCTTGCGCAGTTTGTCGTGCAGGGTCTTGCGCGGAACGCCCAGTGCTTCGGCGAGGCTGCGCACCGAGCTGTGCGAGCGCGTCAGTTCGGCGGCAATCAGCGATTTTTCGAAGTGTTCCACTTGTTCGCTTAGCCCGCCTTCGACAACTGCAACAGTCACACCGTCGACACCTTCAACAGCACTGTTATCCAGCGCCAGTTCCAGACCGAGGGCAAAGCGTTCTGCGGCGTTTTGCAGTTCACGCACGTTGCCCGGCCAGGTGTGGCGCAGCAGCAAAGCACGTTGTGCCGGTTGCAATTCATGCGGCGGCAAACCGTGGCGGGCACTGGCTTCGTCGGCGTAATGCTGGAACAGCATCAGCGCATCTTCGCCACGTTCGCGCAGCGGCGGAATGCGCAGCGGTGCGACGTTGAGGCGGTAGTACAAGTCGGCGCGGAAACGCCCCTGATCAGCCGCCTGACGCAAGTCTTCCTTGGTCGCAGCGATAACCCGGATGTCCAGCGGGATCAACTGATTGCCACCGAGTCGCTCGACCACACGCTCCTGGAGCATGCGCAGCAATTTCACCTGCACGTCCATGCTCATGCTTTCGATTTCATCGAGAAACAGCGTGCCACCATTGGCGAATTCGAACTTGCCGATCCGGCGTTTTTGCGCGCCAGTGAAGGCGCCCGGTTCGTGGCCGAACAGTTCGCTTTCGACCACGGACTCGGCCAATGCGCCGGCGTTGATCGCCACAAACGGCCCGTTGCGTCGGCTCGACAAGTCATGCAGCGCGCGGGCGACGACCTCTTTGCCGGCGCCGGTTTCACCGAGGATCAGCACGTCAGCCTTGGTCGCCGCCAGTGCGCCAATCTGCTCACGCAGGCGCAGCATCGGTGCCGATTGGCCGACCAGTCGCGCGCTCAACTCATTGCGATCGCTGAGGGCCAGACGCAGGCTGCGGTTGTCCAGCACCAGTCGGCGCAGGGCTAACGCGCGGCGCACGCTGTCGAGCAGCGCATCGCTGGCGAAAGGTTTTTCGAGAAAGTCGTAAGCGCCGGCGCGCATCGCTTGCACCGCCAGCGGCACATCGCCGTGGCCGGTGATCAACAGCACCGGCAGCTCAGGATCCTGCGCGTGCAGTTCGCTGAGCAGTTCCAGTCCATCCATGCCCGGCATGCGGATGTCGCTGACCACCACGCCGGGCCAGTCACGCTCAAGCTGTGCGGCGAGGCCTTTGGCTTCGGACAGCGGCAGGATTTTCAGGCCGGCCAGATCCAGAGTCTGGCCGAGGGCTTGACGCAGGTGCGGATCGTCGTCGATCAACACCACCTGAATGCGATTGTCGATGGTCATGCACTTCGATCCTCGGACGGTTGCAGGCTGACCCCGGGCGCACCGGCGCGCAGCCGCAGGGTGATCAAGGCGCCGCCTTGCTTGTGGTTGGCGAACGACAGTTCACCGCCGAAGGCGCGCATCAGGGTTTCGCAAATGGCCAAACCCAGACCTAGCCCCTGCGTGCGGGTCTTGGTGGTATAGAACGGCTCGCTGGCGCGGCCGAGGGCTTCCATGCAAAAGCCCGGGCCGTTGTCGCGAATGTACAGATTGACGCCCTCGGCGGTGGATTCGGCACTCAGCCACAATTTGCGCGGCGGGCCTTTTTCGGTGAGCGCGTCGAGGGCGTTGGCCAATAGATTGCCGAGTACTTGGCGCAGACGAGTTTCCCCGGCTTCGACCCATAACGTGGCGGCGGGCAAATCGCGGATCAGCTCGACTTCCATGCTGCGCCGACGTTTGGCCAGCAGTGCCAAGGCATCGTCCAGCGCCGGTTGCAGGGCAACGCTTTCCGGAGCATGACGATCGCGGCGGGCGAAGGCGCGCAGGTGGGCGATGATCGAGGCCATACGCCCGGTCAGTTCGCTGATCAGTTTGAGGTTGCCGCGCGCGTCGTCGGTGCGCTGATGATCGAGCAACACCTCGGCGTTTTCTGCGTAACTGCGGATCGCGGCCAGCGGCTGATTGAGTTCGTGACTGATGCTCGCCGACATCGTCCCCAGCGCCGACAGTTTGCCGGCCTGCACCAGATCGTCCTGCGCGCGCACCAGTTCCTGCTGCGCCTGTTCGCGCTCCAGCACTTCCTGTTTCAGGCGCCGGTTGAGGCCTTCGAGGTCGCTGGTACGTTCGGCGACGCGACCTTCGAGTTCGCGGCGCGCCTTGGCTTCGAAAGCGATGCGTTCCAGATAATGACGGCGACGCTGCATCATCAAACCGAGCAGCAACATCACCACCAGCAACGTGGCGCCACCGATGGCTACGACCGTGCGCACGGGGCGATCGATCAGCGTGCGCGGGGCAAGAATGCTGACACTCCAGCCGGTTTCGGCGATGTCGTGGGTCTGGATCAGCCAGGCAGTGGGGCTGAGATTCAGCGGTCGAGGCTCGCGGGTTGGATAAGGCTGGATCGCTGTGATCGCAGAGCGTTCAGCTTCGCTCAACTCGCGGGTCGAGCGGAAACGCCATTCCGGGCGCGAGGTGAGAATGACCACGCCGTTATGGTCAGTCACCAGCAGCTGTTCCGGAGTTTTGCCCCAAAGACTTTCGGTGTGATCGAGATCGACCTTGATTACCAGTACGCCGATGATTTTCTCGCCGTTGCGCACGGCGGCGGCGAAGAAGTAACCGCGTTTGGCTGACGTGGTGCCGAGCCCGAAAAAGCGCCCCAGACGCCCGGCCATCGCTTCACTGAAATACGGACGGAAGGAGAAATTACGGCCGACAAAACTGTCGTGCTTATCCCAGTTGGAGGCCGCCAGCGTCTGCCCGCTGGTGTCCATCAGGTACATGACCTCGGCGCCGGTTTGCGCGGCGATATTTTTCAGCAGGCGATTGGCGTTGCCTTGGGTGACGCCATCATCGGGCGCGCCGAGGACAGAGCGCAGCGCGGGCAGATCACCGAGGATCTGCGGCAACACTTCGTAGCGGTGCAGGGTGCCCAACAGGTTGGCGACGTAGAGGTCGAGGGTCTGACGGTTCTGGCCGGCCAGTTCACTGCGGTAATACCGCTCGGCAAGATGTTCCAGCGGCCACAACAGCGGCGCCAGACACAGCGCCAGCAACGCGAGGCTGCGCCAGCGGGGTCTGCGGGGAAGGGTTGGTTTCATGCCGAATGCGCCTGTGGGGAACAGGCGCATTATGCCTAGGCTCAGGCGAAGACGTCAGCGTCCTTGAGCAACGCGGCAGCCTGATCCTTGGCGGACAGCTTCGGCGCTTCGTCCAACTGCCAGTCGATGCCCAGAGCAGGATCATCCCAGCGAATGCTGCGCTCGGACGTTGGGTCATAGTAGTTGGTGGTTTTGTACAGGAATTCGGCGAACTCGCTCAGCACCACGAAACCATGGGCGAAACCTTCGGGTACCCACAGTTGGCGATGATTTTCAGCAGAAAGACGCACTGCCACAGACTTACCGAAATGTGGCGAACTGCGACGAATATCCACGGCTACGTCCAGCACTTCACCGACGGTGACGCGAACCAGTTTGCCTTGGGTGTTTTCCAGTTGGTAATGCAGACCCCGAAGTACGCCTTTCTGCGAGCGCGAGTGGTTATCCTGGACAAATTGTGTGTCCAGACCGGTTGCGTCCTGGAACGCCTTCGCATTGAAGCTCTCGTAGAAGAAGCCGCGCTCGTCACCGAAAACCTTGGGTTCGATGATCAGAACACCGGGCAGATCGGTGGTGATGACATTCATGTGAATTTTCCAGTGATGGGTGTGAATGGTCGACATTCTTGCGCAAAGTATCGAGGGGCGCGAGTGTTGCAGTGGAAATTGCCGAGAAACGCTGTAACAACAGGAGGGGCTTGCGCATCCTCTGCAGCAATGGCGATATAGGCGCCTAATAAAATTTCAGGGGTTTTTTGCATGCCACTTGCCACGTTGTTTCACCGCGCCAGTTTGCCTAGCCCTCAGGTTTCTGAGGCGCAAGCCCTGCAATGGCTCGCGGAACATTACGGGATCAGTGGCCGATTAAAAGTCTTGGGCAGCCAGCAGGATCTCAACTTCCGGGTCGACAGTGAGCGCGGCCGGTTTGTGTTGAAAATCTGCCGTGGCGACTATTCGCTGGTGGAGCTGCAAGCCCAGCACGCCGGCCTCAAATACCTCGCTGAACATTCCGCAGTCAGGGTGCCCAGCGTTATCGTCGCCAACAATGGTCAGGATTTGTTGACCTTGGAATCCGCTGGCGAATCGGTGCACGTGCGCTTGCTCGATTACATCGAAGGCCAGCCGCTGACCGATCTCGACCATTTGGGCAAAGAAGTCGTGGCCGGGTTTGGTCGGCTCTGCGGTGAGATGGATCTGGCGCTGGCCGGTTTTGATCATCCGGGCCTTGAGCGCACGTTGCAGTGGGATGCGCGCCACGCCAGCGCGTTGGTCAGCCATTTGCTGCCGGTGATCAAGGATGAGCATCAACGCGCATTGATCGCTGACGCAGCCGAACAGGCTGAGCGCCGCTTGCAGCCGCTGCTCGAGAAGCTGCCGGTGCAAGCGATTCACATGGATATCACCGACGACAACGCGGTGTGGCAGCGCGATGCGCGGCGCCATTGGCAATTGCAGGGCGTCATCGATTTCGGCGATCTGGTGCGCACCTGGCGCATCACCGATTTGTCGGTGACCTGCGCTGCATTGCTGCATCACGCCGGCGGCGATCCGTTTGTGATTCTGCCGGCGGTGCAGGCCTATCACGCGGTCAACCTGTTGCAGCACGAAGAATTGCAGGCGCTGTGGCCGCTGATCGTTGCGCGGGCGGCGGTGCTGGTATTAAGTGGCGAGCAGCAGGTCAGTATCGATCCGGCCAATACCTACAGCCGCGACAACCTCACCCACGAGTGGGAAATTTTCCGCGTGGCGACCGCGGTGCCGCTGGCGTTGATGGAAGCGGCGATCTTGACGGCGGTTGGTCATTCCTTACCGGCGATCAATAGCGAAGGTTTTGCGCCGTTGTTGCCGAACCTGGTCGGGCGCGAATTTGCCTTGATCGATCTTGGCGTCTTGAGCGCGCATTTCGAGGCGGGCAACTGGGAGCAGGAAGGTATCGATCAGCGCCTGCTGACCGAAGCCGCTGCGGCGCATGGTTTGGCGGCGAGCCGTTATGGTCAGTATCGTTTGTCGCGCACGCGCCCTGACAGTGCGGACGAACCAGACACCTTCCCGCTGCACGTCGAATTACGCGTGCCCAACGGCACTGCCGTCGAAGCACCGTTTGCCGGCGTGCTACATCAAGCGGCGGATGGCGCGTTGCGCCTCGATGGCCCGCAACTCAGCGTACGTTTGTGGGGCGTGACGCCTTCGGTGCACAGCGGCGCGGCGCTGGTCAAAGGTCAGGTGCTGGGCTCGGTCAGTGGCCCGCTGTTGGTTCAGCTTTGCCGTGGCGCGCAGCTGGAAGCACCGCTGTTCTGCACGCCAACCCACGCGGCGGCCTGGCAGGCATTGTGTCCGTCGCCAGCCGCGCTGCTGGGGCTGGCCTGCGATGCCGAGCCGGAGCTGGATGGCAAAACCCTGCTTGAACGCCGCGATGCCAGTTTCGCCCGCACGCAAAAACACTACTACGTCGACCCGCCGCGCATCGAACGTGGCTGGCGCAATCACCTGATCGACATGCAGGGCCGCTCCTATCTGGACATGCTCAACAACGTTGCGGTGCTCGGCCACGGCCATCCGCGCATGGCCGCCGTCGCGGCGCGTCAGTGGTCGCTGCTCAATACCAACTCGCGTTTCAACTATGCGGCAGTCGCCGAGTTTTCCGAGCGCTTGCTGAAACTGGCACCGGAAGGCATGGATCGGGTGTTTTTGGTCAACAGCGGCAGTGAGGCCAATGATTTGGCGATCCGTCTGGCGTGGGCTTACAGCTGCGGTCGCGACATGATCAGCGTACTTGAGGCTTATCACGGCTGGACAGTCGGCGCCGACGCGGTGTCGACGTCGATTGCCGACAACCCGAAAGCCCTGGAAAGCCGCCCGGACTGGGTGCATCCGGTGCCTGCGCCAAACATGTATCGCGGTGAATTCCGTGGCGTCGATTCGGCACCGGATTATGTGCGCAGCGTTGAGCATCACCTGGAAAAACTCGCCGAGCAGAAGCGCCAATTGGCCGGGTTTATCTGCGAACCGGTGTACGGCAATGCCGGCGGCATCTCGCTGCCGCCGGGTTATCTGAAACAGGTTTATGCCTTGGTGCGCGCGCAGGGCGGGGTGTGCATCGCCGACGAAGTGCAGGTCGGTTATGGGCGTATGGGTAAATTTTTCTGGGGCGTTGAAGAGCAGGGCGTGGTGCCGGACATCATCACCATGGCCAAAGGCATGGGCAACGGCCAGCCACTCGGTGCAGTGATTACTCGCCGGGAGATTGCCGAGGCGCTGGAGGCCGAAGGTTATTTCTTCTCGTCGGCGGGCGGCAGTCCGGTCAGTTGCCAGATCGGCATGGCGGTGCTCGATGTCATGGAAGAAGAAAAACTCTGGGAGAACGCGCAGGTGGTCGGTGGCCACTTCAAGGCGCGGCTCGAAGCGTTGATCGATAAACATCCGCTGGTGGGGGCGGTGCACGGTTCCGGGTTTTATCTGGGGCTTGAGCTGATCCGTAACCGCGAGACGCTGGAAGCGGCGACCGAAGAGACCGCGCTGCTGTGTGATCGTCTACGTGAGTTGGGGATTTTCATGCAGCCGACCGGGGATGATCTGAATATTCTCAAGATCAAACCACCGATGGTGACGTCGCGTCGCAGTGTCGACTTCTTCGTCGACATGCTCGACCAAGTCCTCACCGAAGGCCTGTAAACGCTGCAATTCCCCCGTGGGAGCGGGCTTGCTCGCGAAAGCGGTGGATCAGCCACCCAATTCAGTGACTGACCCACCGCTTTCGCGAGCAAGCCCGCTCCCACATTTGTTTTTAGGGTGTTAGTTCGATTTGTATCGGTCTTTAATGCGTTGAATTAGACGAAATGCATTTTAGTCGCTTCTAAAGCCGATATTTATCGGCTATAAAGTCGCCATTGCTCCGGCATGGCGTCTCGCTGTCCGGTGCGCGCGTTTTCTTTTCGGTCGAATGGTCGACCGTCAAAGCACTTGCCCGGAGATGATTCATGAGCCGTATCGTTACCGTTGCCGCCACTCAGATGGCGTGTTCGTGGGATCTGGAAGCCAACCTCGAAATCGCTGAAAGGCTGGTACGCGAAGCCGCCGCCAAAGGCGCGCAGATCATCCTGATTCAGGAGCTGTTCGAGGCGCCGTACTTCTGCCAGAAGCCGAACCCGGACTATCTGCAACTGGCAACGACGGTGGAAGAAAACGTCGCGATCAAACATTTCCAGAAAATCGCTAAAGAGCTGCAAGTGGTGCTGCCGATCAGCTTCTACGAGCTGGCCGGCCGCGCGCGTTTCAATAGCATCGCGATCATCGACGCCGACGGCAGCAACCTCGGGATTTATCGTAAAAGCCACATTCCGGACGGCCCGGGCTATCACGAGAAGTATTACTTCAACCCAGGCGACACTGGTTTCAAAGTGTGGAATACGCGTTACGCAAAAATCGGCGTGGGCATCTGCTGGGATCAGTGGTTCCCGGAAGCCGCGCGCAGCATGGCGCTGCAAGGGGCGGAAATTCTGTTTTACCCAACCGCGATCGGCAGCGAGCCGCACGACAAGAGCATCTCGTCGCGCGACCACTGGCAGCGCGTGCAACAGGGCCATGCCGGCGCTAACTTGATGCCGCTGATCGCCAGCAACCGCATCGGCAACGAAGAACAGGACGGCTACGACATCACGTTCTACGGCTCGTCGTTCATCGCCAACCAGTTCGGCGAAAAAGTGCAGGAGCTGAATAAAACCGAAGAAGGTATTCTTGTGCACACTTTCAACCTCGACGAGCTCGAACACATTCGCAGCGCGTGGGGTTCATTCCGTGACCGCCGTCCGAACCTGTACGGCGCGTTGAAAACCCTCGACGGTTCCCTGGAGTCCTGATCCCGATGACCACATTGAAAAGTACCCCGCGCGCCGACGGCTTTCACATGCCGGCCGAGTGGGCGCCGCAAACGCAGACCTGGATGATCTGGCCCGAGCGCCCGGACAACTGGCGTCTGGGTGGCAAACCGGCGCAAGCCGCGCACGCAGCGGTGGCCAAAGCCATTGCGCGTTTTGAACCAGTAACCGTGGCCGTGTCCGCCGGTCAATACGAAAACGCCCGTGCACGCCTCGCCGTGCCGAATATCCGCGTGGTCGAGATGTCCAGCGATGACGCCTGGGTACGCGACAGCGGCCCGACCTTCGTCATCAATAACAACGGCGAAGTACGCGGTGTGAACTGGGACTTCAACGCTTGGGGCGGTTTCGACGGCGGTCTGTATTCGCCGTGGAATCGCGACTCGCAGGTCGGCGGCAAGATCCTCGAGATCGAACGCAGCCCACGCTATCGCACTGAAGGTTTTGTGCTCGAAGGCGGTTCGATTCACGTCGACGGCGAAGGCACGCTGATCACCACCGAAGAATGCCTGCTGAACCGCAATCGCAACCCGCATTTGGGTCGCGAAGAAATCGAAGCGGTGCTCAGCGCCAATCTTGCTGTGGATAAAATCATCTGGCTGCCGGACGGTTTGTTCAACGACGAAACCGACGGCCATGTGGATAACTTCTGCTGCTACGTGCGTCCGGGCGAAGTGCTGCTGGCGTGGACGGATGATCCGCAGGATCCGAACTACCCGCGCTGCCAGGCTGCGATGAAAGTCCTGCAAAGCAGCACTGACGCCAAGGGCCGCCCATTCACGGTGCACAAAATGCCGATTCCGGGGCCGCTGTACGCGACCGAAGAAGAGTGCGCCGGCGTCGATCCGGTCGACGGCACGCAGGAGCGTAATCCGTCGGTGCGTCTGGCCGGTTCTTACGTGAACTTCCTGATCGTCAATGGCGGCATCATCGCGCCGAGCTTCGACGATCCAATGGATGCGCCGGCCCTGGAAATTCTGCAGAACCTGTTCCCGCAGCACGAAGTGGTCATGGTGCCGGGCCGCGAACTGTTACTCGGCGGCGGCAACATCCACTGCCTTACCCAACAGCAACCCGCGCCGCACAAAGAGTGAGTTGAGTCGTAACAGCTTGAGTTGATTACCAAATCAGCCGGACAATGCTTAGCTCGCTATGTATGAACAGAGGCCCGCAGCCCGAAAGGACGGCGGGCTTTTTTGTATCCACTTGTCGACAAATGCGAAACATTGGCATAGCTCTTGTATTCGTCAGGGGGCACTAGGGAGGGGGAAAAGAACGTCAATCGTTCTGTCATAAACCTTGGATAACGTAGCCGCTCACGAACGGGGAGAGAGCGCTGAAATGAACGCCGAAGTGAACGTAATCAGCGAGCGGACTTTGCATCCCATGGCCGTTAACGGCGAATCGCTCCACCGCGTTGCGCACTGGTTGAAATCCAATGGAACGCGTCAGATCAGGGTTCCTGATCCGCGCCGGATGATGATCGAGCGCTACCCCGCTGACCTGTTCAGCGAGGACGAACTGGAAGCGTTGTGGGATGTGCTGGAAGGATAAGAAGAACAACAGGGATGGGTGAAAGCGCTGCCGGGATGGCGGCGCTTTTTTTATGCTTTTTCTTCGGCTGGTGTGAGGACGTAGAAATTTATGCGTGGAAGGTCATCCCACGTAACAAAGAGAACTCTACCTAGAATACTGTTGGGGCCCGGTTTAATACTGTTGACAGAAAAGTCGAAAATCTTACGGTTACCCTCCGACGAGGTGAACTCCTCTCTAAAATCAAGGTAGGGGATCTCGCTATCTTCGTTACGGTAAAGTTGAATGACGATGATGGCCCTGCGATCAGGGTCTATAGCGAATCCGCTGATTTTCAAAGGCAGTGGAAATGCGCCATCTGATATCGGCGAGTTCCACCCACCGAATCCGTTTGAACTGTTCACTGTGTTTGGCATGACCTCACCCCCAGCATGTTTTATTGAAGTTGTTACTTTTTACTGCCTGGGCGCTTCTTTTTACACCTGTAAAATCTGACAGTCCCGACTAGCGGTACTTCGTTCCCAAGAGTGGGCACGATCTTCAAAAAAGATCGCGCCACTTTGTAGGAGTCGGTTTGCGAGTCCGCGAATGATCAGAATGAATACGTCCCCGTCATCACAACACTTCGCGGCGCCCCCGGCTGAATCTGCGCAGCACTGGTCGCCGACGCGTAATACTCGCGATCAGTAATATTGTTCAGCGCCCCGCGCAAATCCCAATCTTCCATCCGGTAACCCACCAGCGCATCCCAACGTCCATAACCCGGCAACACGGTTGTATTGAGGTTATCGGCATAGCGCTGGCCAACCAGCGTCAGCCCGGTTTCGCCATACCAGCCCATCTCCGGTTTCCAGGTCAGGAACAAGCTGCCGTTATGCTTGGCGACGTTGTTGATGCGTTTGCCTTCCAGACCGTTGTTGTCCTTCTCGATCGTCGCGTCCTGCACGCCGACCCCGCCGCGCACGTACCAGTTGCCGGCGATTTTGCCGGTGCCGGTCAGTTCAATCCCGCGTGAACGTTGCACGCCGGTGAGCACGGTTACGGTCGGATCGTTTGGATCTGCAGTGCGGCGGTTGTAGAGCTCAAGGTCGTAGATCGCCAGCGTGGTGCTCAGGCGATCATCGAGCCAGTCGCTCTTCACGCCGATTTCTTTCTGCTTGGTCAGCTCCGGGCTCAGGTCATTGGAGTTGCCCGCTGCACCCGGGGTGATGCCGATCAGACCGCCGCCCACTGGCGAAAAGGTTTTAGTCCATGAGGCGTAGAACGAGTGATTGTGCAGCGGCGTCCAGACCAGACCCACGCGCGGGCTGGTGCTGTGGCTGTCGCGGTCTTCGCTGATGTTTTTCAACTGGTTGGTCGACTCGATGTCGAAGGTGTCGTAACGCAAACCGGCGAGCACTTGCCATTGATCGTTCAGGCGCAATTGATCCTGCACGTACAGGGCACGGCTTTCGACTTCGGTGTGAGTGTCGCTGGATACCTGCATGCGCCCGGTGTGGCGCAAATCGCGATTGGGGTTGTACAGATCCAGCGCCGGCACTGGCGAGCTGCCGGGGCCCGTGGTCGCCGCGTTGTACAGCTTCGGGTCGCGGCGTTGACTGCCGGTCTCGATCCCGGTCAGCAGACGATGCTCCAGACCAAAGGTGTCGAAACCGCCTTCCAGCTCAATGTTGTTGTAGATGTTGCGGGTGGTCAGATCCTGCTGCCAGTGCTGACGCGTGACCTTGTTGGTCGCCGGGACATAACCGGTGAGGTAGGTGTTGTCGAAATCACTGTCGAGTTTGAACACGCCGAGGGTCTGGCGCAGTTGCCAGTTTTCGTTGATTTCGTAAGTGAGCTTGGAGCGCAACGACTGGGTTTTGTCGTCGATGAAATCGTGTTCGTTGCCATAAGTGGTGTCGCGCCCGACATCGGCCGGACGACCGTTGACCCCCGGAATGCCGCGATCCGGCGTGCGGTTGTAGCGGCTGTATTCGTACTGCACCAGCCAGTTGAGATCCGGGCTCAGTTGCCAGTTCATCGACGGCGCGAACAACTGGCGGTTGCCACTGACGCCATCGCGGAAGCTGTTTTCGTCCATGTTGCCCATGTTCAGGCGCAGGCTGATGTTCTCGCTCGGATCGGCGCTGAGGTCGGCGTAAAGACTGCGCAAATCTTCGCTGCTGCCTTGGGCTTCAATCGTTGAGCGGCGGCCGAATTCCGGCATTTTGCTCACGCGGTTGACGATGCCGCCCTGGCTGCCACGGCCATACAACACAGCGGCCGGGCCCTTGAGCACTTCGACGCGTTCGATGTTGTGCATGTCGCGCTTGTACTGGCTGTCGTCGCGGATGCCGTCCAGATAAAAGTCGTTGCTCGCATCGAAACCCCGGATGCGCAGGCTGTCGAAACGTGTGTCGGCGCCGCTGCTGACGTTGGGAATGCCGCTCAACGCATCGCCAATGTCGTTGGTGCCGTAGTTCGCCACATTGGCGGTCTTGATCGAATCGATGGCCTGCGGCACGTAGCGCACCGGCGTCGAGGTGCGAGTCGCGGTGTTGCTGACCTTTACGCGTGGATCATCGTCTTCGGCTTCGGCAGCGCTGATCGATGTTTCAGGCAGTGTTGTAGGAGCAGCGTAGGAAAAACCGGCAGACAGCAGGGCAGAAAGGCCAAAGCTGTAGGACGTCAGGCGAAAAGGGGCAGGCATTGAAGAAAACATCCGTAGGATTTTTAGGCTGTAGCATGTAGGACGCGGATGATAATGCTTGCTATTTACTTTCGTTAATTATTCCTGGGAAGTTCCGCTGCTGGATTGTTTCGGATTGTGTCTCAGCCCGTACAACGCGCTAGTTGAGCGAAATAAACCAACTCGTGAGGGCAATCATGGACGCGATAAGCCGTTGAAAAATCTTCCTCTGCGCGACGTCAAAATCACTGGTTGTCACCGATTCCTTGCAACCCGCTATCGCAAAATTTACGTTTCTTAGACGAATTTCGCCTATTTAAAGACGATTCTTGAAATTGACACATTGTTCCGGGCGCGGCTACGATTCGGCCCAACGCCTGTGGCCAACCGCCATGACTCAAAATAATAAAAAGGCCCGCCACGACTTGGTCGTGGGCGGGCCTTTTTGTTTCGGGATGAAAAAAGAGTGCAAAAGCGCCGTTTCAGCCGTTCGACACAGCGCGTTTCAACCCGTAATAAGGAAAATAAAATGTTGAACAAGCGAATCAGCCTGATCGCTCTGGGGATGTTGAGCGCCACACAGGCCATGGCTAACGACCAGGCCGAGTCCAAGGGTTTTCAAGAAGACAGCAGCCTCAAAGTGCTGCTGCGCAACGCTTACATCAATCGTGACTACAAAGACGGCAACGACGACAAATCCGAGTGGGGCCAAGCGGCCATCGGTACGTTCTCGTCTGGCTTCACTCAAGGCACCATCGGTGTCGGTGTCGACGCTTTCGGTCTGTACGCACTGAACCTGGAACGCAGCGAAGATCGCAGCGGCGCCGGCGGTATCGACTTCTTCAAGAAGGGCGCCAGCGGTGCTCCGGCCGACGACCTGTCCAAGGGCGGCGCAGCGGTCAAATTCCGTCTGTCCAGCACCACCCTGACGTACGGTGACCAAATGCCGGCCCTGCCGGTGCTGAACTACGACAACTCGCGTCTGCTGCCGGAAAGCTACACCGGTACTTTGATCACTTCCAAAGAGATCAAAGGCCTGGAGCTTAACGCTGGTCGTTTCACCGCCGAATCGCGCAAGAGCGCGGAAGGCCGTGACAGCGGTGGTCTGAAATCGATCAACGTATTGGGCGGTAGCTACCAGTTCACCGAACAGTTCAAAGCGGCGCTGTACGCTTCCGACGTCGAAGACGTGCTGAAGAAGCAATACGTGAACGCCAACTACGTGTTCCCGATCGACAAGGATCAATCGCTGACCCTCGATTTCAACGGCTACCGCACCAAGCTGGACAATTCCTACGTCCGCGAAAGCGGTGCAACCGGCGACGACAACAAGATCTGGAGTCTGGCCGCGACTTTCGTCACCGGCCCGCACTCGTTCACCGTGGCGCACCAGCGTTCCACTGGAGACAGCAACCTGGGCTACGCCTACGGCGGCTATCAGAAAGATCAGGGTCGTGTCGGCGACGGTGGCAACACCATCTACCTGGCCAACTCCTACTGGTCTGACTTCAACGCTGAAGACGAACGCAGCTGGCAGTTGGGCTACGGCCTCGACTTCAGCGCTTTCGGCGTGCCGGGTCTGAGCTACAACGTTGCTTACGTACGTGGCGACAACATCACCACCTCGACCAGCGAAGGCGGCACCGAGCGCGAGATCTTCAACCAGTTCAAGTACGTCGTGCAAAGTGGCCCGGCCAAAGACCTGAGCGTGAAACTGCGCAGCTCGATCCTGCGCGTGTCGCAGAAGTCCAGCGAGTACAACGTCAGCGGCAACGAACTGCGTGTGTTCGTCGACTACCCGATCAACATCTTCTGATGATCGTTTAAGTGTAAAAACTTGAAAAAAGCCCCGATTCGCTCGGGGCTTTTTTTCGACGGTTTTTCGATGAAAACCAGAAAAAAACCATGTTTTTGTCATGTAAAAGTAGTTTTTAAGTCGCTTCAAACTTCGTTTCAAACAGGGCTTTAAATGCCTGAAATTCTTTCTCATGGACGCAAATTCTCCACCTAATAGATTAGGCCGCTCAACGCAGTGGAGAATTGGGTAATGATCGTTTTGAACAGAGAAGTGGGCGAATCGCTACGGCGCGACAAATTTGTCAACGTCCAGGGTGGTGACTTCAATCTCTACGGTCATTTTGCCGACTTCGTCAGACTGACCAAAAGTTGGGAAAACATGGAGCCTGACAGCTACTACGGTCAGGCCGAAGCCGGCATGCGTTACCGCCGTTACAGTGACTTCGAGTACAACCCGAAAACCCGCGAGCTGACGCAACTTGAGCATCGCGCCTACGTGCAGTCCAAAGAGAACAATGCCTACGTCGGCGGCCTGGTGCGGCACTTCCAGGACTTCTCCGATGAAGTGATTTCTTCGCCGGTAATGCGCAGCCTGATCGACACCGATTTCGAAGTGTACAAAAGCGTGTTGCCGGAAGAGCTGCACGATGAAATCTGGCAGTGCCAGATCCATCAGATCCGTATCGAGATCAAACCCGGCAAACAACTGGAAATCACTCCGGAAGGGATTCACTGCGACGGTTACCCGTTCAGCGGTGTGCACTTCTGGGGCCGCAACAACGTCGAGGGTGCCGAGAGTCGTCTGTACGACATCCACGAGCATCAACTGGCGTCGACCACTTACAAGGAAATTCTCGACACCACTTATTTCCTCGACCGCGACATGCGCCACTACGTGACCCCGGCGCGCAACAGCCACACCCATGCCATGGCGTATCGGCAGATTCTGGCGATTTCTTTCTCGCGGCCCGGGACCGCTTTCGACATTGTTCGCTAATCAGATCACCCCAATCGATGGCGTCGAGTGCTCGACGCCTGTGGTGCTGCGACGCGCCACGGCCAAGGATGCGCAGCGCATGGAGCGCTTCTTCCGCCAGTTCGACGAAGTGTCTTTCTGCGAATGGCAGGACGCCAAATGCCTGCGCGGCGTGCTGATTCAGAAAACCACCACGTCGTATCTCGCCTTCGACGTCGCCGGCGAAATCGTCGGCGCGGTGCTTGGCGGCATGCTCGGCAGTCGCGGCACCATCAATCATCTGGCCGTCAGCCCGCGCTATCGCAGCCAGGGTGTCGGTCAGCGTCTGGTTGAAGCGGCGTCGTCCGACATGAAGCGTGTCGGCGTGTTGCGGATGTTTCTGTTCGTCGACGATGCTAACCTCGCGGGCAAGCGTTTTTGGACTGCCCAGGGTTTTTGCGAGCCCCACGGCGAACGGACATTTGAGAGGGATCTATGAATGAACGGTCCGGCAGTGCGCCGCTGATGGTCACCCATCAGCCATCGCGCACATTTGCCGAAGCCAGCCCGGTGGTCGCCGGCTACTTCACGGTGTCGTTTGTGTTCGGGCTGATGGCCGTCAACGCCGGGTTGCCGATGTGGCTGCCGGTGGCGATGTGCCTGTTCGTCTATGCCGGCGCTTCGCAATTCGCCGCGCTGGCGCTGATCTCCAGCGGCGCGTCGCTGACCACCATTGTGCTGACCACTTTTTTGATCAACGCGCGGCACATGTTGATGTCGGTGTACATGGCCAAAGCCCTGCGCGCGCTCGGTTTGAGCCGCATGGAGCGTTGGGCTTACGCCGGCGGCCTGACTGATGAATCCTTCGCCTTCCACAGTGTGAAACTCGGCACCGGCGCGCCGGTTAACGTGCGCTATCTGATCGGCTTCAACCTGTTCTGCCACACCTCGTGGGTGCTCGGCGGATTGCTCGGCGCGGTGTGTGCCCAGTACGCGGCGCACCTGATCAAATATCAGCTCGACTACGCACTGACGGCGATGATGCTCTACGTGCTGGTGTCGCTGTGCAACACGCGCAACAAACTGATCGCCGCTGCGGCTGCGGTGATCTGCATGGGCGCCCTGAGCCTGGTCGGCGGCTCGCCGTTTAATGTGTTTATCGCCACGTTTGTGGGCTGCGGAGTGGGTGTATGCCTGACCAAACGTTCCTGATTCTGGTAGTGGTGCTGATGATGGCCGTGACCTTCCTGCCGCGCGCCTTGCCGCTGCAAATCAACACCGAGCACTGGCCGCCGTTTGTCGCGCGGGCGCTGGAATACTTGCCGGTGGCGATCGTCGCTGCGATCAGCCTGACTCCCTTGTTGATCAAGGATCAGCACATACAGCTCGATCGCCCGGAATTCTATGCCGCGATTCCGACGTTGTTATGTGCGTATTTCAGCAAAAACCTCTTTCTCAGTGTGGCGGTTGGGACGGCTGCGTACATTGCGCTCGGCTCGTTCATGTAACGGCAGATCGACAACATCGCTGAGTGCCTGGCGCGACAACTCCGAGTTGTTCACCGCCAGGCGCACTTCGAGGAAGTCCTCGAACCCCGGGAAAATCGTCAGGCCGTTTTTCTGCGCAGCTTCACGCGAGACCATGCCGACCGCGTCCATCTGCGTGATCAACGACAACGTCAGCGTCTCGCTGCATGAATAGACCATGCGCTGACCGTTCTCGTGATTGCCCAGCCCGGCGTCGAGAAAACGCAAAAAGCTGTGGGAATAAGGACAATCTTCTGCAGGACGTACCTGAAACTTGTTGCCCAGTAACGTCAGCGGATCGTTCTCCTGCCCGCAATGCGCGCCGACCACCTGCACCTGCACTTCGGGCAAGACAATGCTCGGCAAACCCGGACGCTGCGGGCCGATCAGCACCGCAAGATCAAAGTCTTCGTTCTTCAGCTTGCTGAGATTTTCCATCGACTCGGCGTAGCTGAATTCCATCTGATAATCGGGAAACACCTCGATCAGGCGCCCGATCATTCGCCGGTTGAAGTCAGTCGACAACGTGTTGTTCAACGCAACCTTCAACGTCCGCTGGCCCGGCACCTTCAGCGCCTCGACCTTTTCTTCCATCTGTCGCGTGGCAATCAGCACTTTGTCCATATACGGCGTCAGCTCAGTGCCTTGCGGCGT
Organism: Pseudomonas sp. NPDC088885; assembly: GCF_044750025.1. Lineage (NCBI taxonomy): Bacteria > Pseudomonadati > Pseudomonadota > Gammaproteobacteria > Pseudomonadales > Pseudomonadaceae > Pseudomonas > Pseudomonas sp. NPDC088885. Next base: position 33,078 of record NZ_JBIVJB010000037.1, read on the forward strand.
CAGCGTCAGCCCTTTGTTGGAACGACGAAACAAGCGGAAACCGAACTGCTCTTCGACCTTGTTCAACTGCGCGGCCAACGCCTGCACAGTCAGGCACGAATGCTCGGCTGCGGCCGACAAAGAGCCGGTCTGCACGATGCGCATCAGGTTGCGTAAGGTTCTGCTATCCATGGGTAATGCCCTCTAAAGTGGGCTGGGTATTGTTGTTTACGAGACTGCCGGTTCGGCGGCCATATGCTGGGTATATTCCTGTACCTGAGCATAGTTGTCGCGGGTTTAGTAGCGAATTGATGTCCCCGCCGATGGCTGGAGGCTGACACAGGATCGGGGTTTTTGGGGGGAGGGGGGTGATGGGGGTCAAAAAAAGTGCTTGGTTTTGGTGCAAGGCAGTGATTTTTCAGTGGGAAAAGGCTGACAACGTTAGTGGTTTTGGCCTGCGAAATACGTGGATGCGTCTTAAGCGAAATTGCGATGGAGCTGATTGCGGTGACTCGTCAAAGCAGATGAAGTAGCAGTGGGAAGGCATCAAGCCTATGTGGCTGCGGATCTGAATGAGGTAAGCGAAGTGAGTGCATCACAAGAAGCGGTTGATCTGGACTGCCCAAATGGCACCCGGCAGTACCAGGTTATGGAGATTCGAGAGCGGCCTTCCGTTGCACGAATCCCTTCGGAGAAGACTGCTCAAGCGATGTTGGAAGCACTAACTATTTTGCAGCGATTCGAGTCAGCCGACGGAGTGCTCAAATAATCCAGGCAATAAAAAACCGACATCGCTGTCGGTCTTTTTTTGCTCCCCAGATAGGGAAAGAGGTCTCACCCGGACGCTGATCTTCAGGTCATCAGTGGGGTTCCTAACGCCGACTAACGCCACCTGATGGCAGTCGGTTTCGCGCTCTTGGGCCGATTCTCGGCATCGCGAGTAAAACTGTCAATTAGAAGCCAGGTCATTGTTTCTACGCTTGCGAATCACATTTATAGTTTGGTTCATATCTGTACTAGTATCAAAGCAAGACAAATCAGGAGAGGCGCAATGACTACCTCATCCCAAGCCTTCACCCCACGCGAACAACTCGACGCCCCCGAAGCCGGTCGCGTCGCGTTGAAGTTCTTCTTCAACCTCATGGAGTGCTGGGGCTGCAGCGCTGAGCAGCAACGCACATTACTCGGCGGCGTTGGTAACACCACGTTTTACAAATACAAACATCTGCCGAACATACGTCTGCCTAACGACACCCTTGAGCGCATCTCCTACCTGATGGGTATTCACAAGGCGTTGAGCATCATCTTCAGCAACAGCCGCGAGCGCGCTTACACGTGGGTCAGCAGCCCTAACACGGCGGCGCCGTTCAATGGGCAAACGGCGCTGGATTACATGCTGGCCGGACGCGTGGTCGATATCGCCGATGTGCGCCGCTACCTCGATGGGGTGCGCGGTTGAAGGCGCCCGATTTGGTTGATGTGCCGTGGCCGCGAGCCTACCGGATCGTCAACAGCAGCTTCCCGCCGATTGCGCTGTTTGAAGATGTGCTCGATCCCGAAGACCTGGAAATTGCCTACGCGATTGAGGCGCTGACCAATGATCGATTGATAGAGCAGGCCGGGGTTCTCGCCCGAGTGCGTCCCGAAGATCGACTCTCCGGCCCCGGATCGACTCCGGTGATGGCTGCGTTTACTCATATCGGCAAACGCAGCCGTTTCTGCGACGGCACCTTCGGCGTTTACTACGCCGCAAGCAGTCAGGCGGCTGCCATCGCCGAGACCTGTTATCACCAGGAGCGATTTCTGGCGGCGACCCAGGAAGCGGATCTTGAGTTGACCATGCGCACTTACGTCAATCGGGTGGTTAAACCGTTACACGACATTCGTCACGATCATCCCGAACTGCACAATCCGGATCCTGAGGCTTATGGGCCGTCTCAGGTTTTCGCCCGGCAACTGCGCGAAACCGAGTCATGGGGACTGCTCTATAACAGCGTTCGATCGCCGGGCCATGAATGCGTCGCCGCGTTTCGGCCGCCAGCGGTATCGATTCCGAAGCAGGGCAAGCATTTGCGCTATGTGTGGAGTGCGAGTCAGCAGAAGATTTCGTTTGTGCTTGAGATCAGTCAGGTCTGAAACGCAAAAAGCCCTCGCATCAGCGAGGGCCTTACACCGGTGTTTACATCAACGGCTTGTCCGACGGCGCATCCATCACTTTCACTACATCATCGATCAGCGCTTTGCTTAACTCCTGCAGATATTGCGAGGCATAAGCGTGAAGATCAGGGTCTCGCGAGATTGAAGTGTCCGCAGTGAGCAAACGTGAGATGTAAAGCAAATGGGATGCGTGGGAAAGCGCGGCGATTACCGGCACACCACGGTTGGTGCGGAACATCGCTTGATTGGATTGAAATGAAAAGTGGGTGAGGCCGAGTGTTTTCAGATCTTGAGAATGGGTCATTTCGCTTCACCTGCAGTTCGAGAAGGGCGGCGTGAAGTGACCGGGGTTACTGACGGATCAATGGCTTTCATTTGTGAACTCCCTGTATCAAATGAGAGCTGCCGATTCGTTATCAGACGAATGGGTGGCAGCTATGCGCGGGCTGATAAACCGGAGATACAGGAACCCGGCAGACCCGAAGGTCTCCCACGCACAGCCGCCATTGCACGTGAACGCTGACACTAAAAAAAGCGTCAGCAATCGTGAGTTGGGGCGCTGGTGCGCCTGCATCTTACGCGGGTTCTCAGGCCCGGTCGCTGAATTGGCAGCGACGGGTTTGACGGTAGCTTGGGGAGCAGCAGGCGCGCAATCGTGGCCAGTAGTGGCTTGCCTTCCTTCTCGTTACAGCAGATTTCTCAGGATTTCGCGCCAAGTATTCTCAGTCGCGACTTGCATTTGACCTTTATTCAACAACAGAACGAGGAGATCAGCGATGGTCGATGAACTGCAGCAATTCCAGCAGGACTTGCTGGAATCTGTACGTCAGATGAGGGCTGGAAAGGCTGCACGCGTGACTCAAGTGACGCTCTCTGCGGTGGAGGAACCAAGCATCGGATGATCAAGCGATATTGGATTGGGAAACCTGATTTCTATCGAGCCCGCCAGCCCAGGGCACTGAGAAGTGCTGCTTAACCCAAACACCATTGCGGTTGCCGTTTCCAGTCATCTGGAAATCCCATAAGTTTCAAATAACCTTGCTCCCTCTCGTCCATCATTTCGGCCAGGTGAAATTTCCACTGGCTGTCCGGGCTGATCAAATCGGTCAGATACGCCAGCATCGTTAACACTATATATAGCCGCTGCTTGGGCTGAGGCCGGTCGCCAGGCGCATTTTGGATGACCCATTCTTTAGGTAAGGAGGGTCGAATCGAGAGTTCTCGGTTCCATAGTCGTGAGTGGTGGGCGCAGCAGTTTCGAATGAAGGTCAGAGTGTGGAGCCAGGAGGCCAGCACTTCGAAGGGGAGATTGAATCTGCTCGCGATCGATTTTTTGTCGACGCTTTTGCCTATGGCATTGAACAGGGTGGACACCGTTCCAAGGCTGAGTTCTTCCAGAACAGCCCAGGCGGGCGGCAATTCGGGGTGGGAATAGGTCGATCCGTAGAATCGAAAATAGTTATCACGCGTGCGATTTTCAATTCGCTGCTGCTGAACCTGATCTGCTCGGCTGCTCTTTTTTATGCGATCAATCTCACGTCCAAGTTTGTTGCGTTCCTTGCTCAATTGATCTCGCAGGGGCCGCAATAAATCGCCATGTGAATATGAGGAGGAGAAGATTGACGCATCAGCTAGCCAGTCAGGCCCGTACTTTGGGCACATGTGATTGCTGATCGTCGCTCGTATGGCGACTTCGACACGTTCGATAGCATCCATGGTTATGCGTCGCAACGAGCCATCGAAGCGGTAGATGTCGACGACTGCTTTCAGAGTGCTACCAGGCTTGAAGGTGTGTTCAGGGTTTGTTTCCTGAAAAGGGCGCATGTAGGGACTCAGGCGGAACAGCGTGACCACTTCCAGGAAACGCATGGCGCGGTCGTCGTTTACGACTTGCAGGCCTCGTTGCTTTAGCAGTTCCAATTGCTGTTCTACGCTGAGGGCCGGCTTGTCGAAGGGCCTCATGTAGTTTTCTCCAGGCAAAAAAAACCCGCACGATTTGAGCTTGCTGACTGGGTCAACCTAGGCTTGGCGGGTGTGTTGGGGTGCATTATAGGTAGGTGCAAGAGCCCGTCAATGTTGGGCTGATGTGAAATTGTAACGGGTCGAGGTGCGGAGGGCGGAGTTCGGTCTGGTGATTGAGATAAGGCGTCGTGGTTTTGTCGCAGCAATGTGGAAGCTCCTCAGGAGTTCCAAACGCCAGAAACAACAAAGCCCCCGCATTTCTGCAGGGGCTTTGTTTTGTATGGTGCCGGCACCAGGAGTCGAACCCGGGACCTACTGATTACAAGTCAGTTGCTCTACCAACTGAGCTATACCGGCGTTGTGGGCGACGATTATAGCGACTGGATAATTTCTGTAAACCCCTGAATTCAGACTATTTTTGCATCTCTGCAAATCAAGCCTTTCTCAGTACATTTCGCAGCGTTTGCACTGCCTTCACAGTGCGGCTGTTTTGCAGGGCCAACAACTGCGCTTCGGCCTGCTCGGCGCGGTGCAGGGCGTCGACGAGTTGTTGGGCGGTGTCGAGTTCGCGGGGGCTCAGTGGGTGGGCGAGGGCGTGGCCTTGGCAGAGCTGGAAGTTGTCGAGGTTGCACGGTGGGATGTCGAAGGCGGGTTTGAGGCTCAGGTGTTCGTCGGCGAGGAACCAGGTGTTGAGGCCGTCGAACAGGATCGACTGGTAGCCGGCGTCGGTGACCAGGTGTTCCCACGTGTGGTCGCGTTGCCATGGGGTTTCGATGACGATGATCCATGGGCGGAAGCGGCTGAAGTCCATGCCGCGCAGGACGGTTTCCTCGTGGCCTTCAACGTCGATTTTGAGGAAATGGATCGGTCGGTCGGCGGCGTATTGTTCGCAGATCGAGGTCAGTGTGCGCGCTTTGACGGTAAGGCTGCGCACGTCCATGCCGAGGTCTTTGCGTTGCTGGGCGACGGCGGGGTCGGCGGTGGAGAGGCCGGTGCCGGGAATGCCGTAGAAGGTCATTTCGCCGGGCTGGTCGCTGGCGACGCATTGCACCGTCGCGTCGCGTGGTCGCGCCTGGCACAGCGCGTCGTAATAATTTTGCATCGGTTCGACGTTAACGCCGCGCCAGCCGTGATCGTAGAAGGCTTTGGTGACGGAGTCGTGGCTCGGGTCGTTGGCGCCGACATCGATGTAGAAGCCGTGCTCGAACTGTTTGAGTGCGCGCCAGAGGCGGACGTCTTCAAAATTCTGTGCGTAAGAAATGAACGTCACGGTCGCTTCCTGTCGGTCAGATTTTTCTTGTTTGAATGTGCGCTGCCGGCGCGCTGTGACCTGTATAGCAAGGGTGGAAAGCTGCTGCAATTATTCCCTGGGCGCTGCTGATTTTCGGCGGTTATGTCGTTTTGATTGGCGGCTTATGCACAACCGAGCACCGTGAAGACGTGCTTAGGCCGGTTTTTGTGGACGCGTTCTCATTTTGTTCGCAAATCCCTGTTTTATTGGTTTTTTCTTTATGTGAACAAAAAATGACCAGAGCTGTTTCAGTACCGAAACAGGCGTGGATATTGGATCCGAGTAAAATCCATCAACAGAGTTATCCACAGGCTGGCGGTGGTTTATTCGCGTTCGGCCAACAACAGAAAATTGCGCGGGGTCAGCGCTGATTCGCAGAAGGTGCCGAGGCGTACGGCGTATCCCTGTTCGGTGAGGAAAAGTGCCCGATCGAGGTTCAGCCAAAGCTCCAGTGGTCGTCGGAATAATCCGCGCAGCAGTTCCAGATTGCGCACTTCGGCCAGTCGTTGCCATCCCGCCGCTTCCAGTGCGGCCCAATCTGGCGTGCCGACTGTGGATAACTCTTTGAGATCGGCCAGATCGCGGCAGTAATCGGCGAACGGTTTGTCCAGCCAAGCGCTGGGCAGGGAGGGCGTTGGCAAGTATTCGTCGACGCCGCGCACTTGCCGTTGCAACAGGTCGAAAGCGAGGCGACGGGCCATCGAGGTGTCGCGCTGACGTCGGACGCGTGCACCGGCGGTAACGGTTTCACTCATCGGCAGAGCGAGATCTTCCAGCGAGAGTTGTAGGAACGATGCCGATCCTGCGGAGGACAAGGCCTGATACTCGCTACGACTGATGCGGTTGTAGCAGCAGGGCGCGATCGCCATGTGCAGGCAACCTGCGGCGCTGGCCAGTTGCATTAACCGCACATGCAGATCGCCACACGCGTGGAGGGCGACGGGCGTGTGATTCGCGCTCAATACAGCAGAGGCGTTCGCCGCCAGTACATCCTGTTCCACATGCAAAGCGTGCAAGTGATGACGCTGACTTAACGCCTGTCCGCTGGCGACCAACAGAGGATCGTATTCAACGCAAGTCAGTTGCTGCCCCGATCCCAACAAGCGCCGCCCCAAATGCCCCTTGCCCGAACACCAATCCAGCCAATGCGTCGGCTGCGAGGCAAAAGCCAAACGACTGGCAAACGCCTCGATCTGCTGCCACTTGCGCCCCGGCACATCGACATTCAACCGATGCCCCGCAGCGTCCAGCGTATGCCCCGGCAGCTCACCCACCGCGCTCAACTCAGCCGACAACGCGGCCAGTGAAGCAAACGGCTCCGGCGCATCAACAAGATCTGCAGGTTGGTTGTGAGCGTTTTCCGCGTCTTCCAGCGACCGTCCGCGTAGCCACAAGGCTAGCTCCGGGTAGGACGCTTCCCAAGCGAGCGAAAGATGGGTGAACGGTCGAGGTTTCCACAGCGCTTGATGCTCAATCAAAAAAGCATCCAGCGCGGTGAAGCGGGCGAGTAAGTCCTCGCCCGTCAGCACGTAGGAAGAATCAACGCCCTTGGCAGGCATCGACGCGCAGCCAGCGCTCCAGCAGCTTGAAGCCGCGCACGAGCACGTAAGCCATCAGCAGATAGAACACCCCCGCCGCGAAGAAGATTTCTACCGGCAGATAGGTGCGCGCAATGATCGTGCGCGCCATGCCGGTCAGTTCCAGCAAGGTCACGGTGCTGGCCAGCGCACTGGCCTTGAGCATCAGGATCACTTCGTTGCTGTAGGCCGGCAGGCCGATGCGCGCTGCGCGCGGGAGGATGATGTAGAACATCGCTTTCGGCTTGGACATGCCCAAGGCTCGCGCCGCTTCGATTTCGCCCGGAGGAATCGCCTGAATCGCCCCGCGCAGAATCTCGGCGATGTACGCCGCCGTGTGCAGGGTCATGGTCACCGTGGCGCACCAGAACGGATCGCGCAGGTACGGCCACAACGCACTTGCGCGCACCGCGTCGAACTGCGCCAAACCGTAATAAACCAGAAACAGCTGAACCAAAAGTGGCGTGCCACGGAAAAAGAAGATGTAGGCGTAAGGCAGCGAGCGCACGTACCAGAGCTTGGAGGAGCGGGCGATGCCTAGCGGAATCGCCAGCAGCAAACCGGCGATGACAGCGATGGCCACCAGTTCCAGAGTCAGGGTCGCGCCCTGCGCCAGTTTCGGCAGCCATTTGATGATGACTTCCCAGTTCATTTAAGCGCTCCTCGCAAAGCCGCGAGCGGCGCGTTTTTCCAGGAAGTGCATGCCGGTCATCGCCAGCACGGTCAGGCCCAGGTACATGATCGCGGCGACCATATAGAAGGTGAACGGTTGTTTCGACACGGTCACGCCGATTTGCGCGTGACGCATGATTTCTTCCAGGCCGATCACCGAGACCAGCGCGGTGTCTTTCATCAGAATCATGAACAGATTGCCCAGACCGGGCAGGGCGATGCGCCACATCTGCGGCATGATCAACCGGGTGAAGATCCGCCATTTCGACAGGCCCAGGGCCTGGCCGGCCTCACGGTGGCCTTTGGGAATGGCGAGGATCGCACCGCGGAACACTTCCGTGGCGTAGGCGCCGAAGCACAGGCCGAGGGCGATCACGCCAGCGGCGAAGGCGTTGAGTTGCAGGTCGGGGTTGCCGAAAAACTCACCGAGGGCGCGCATCAGGTTGACCGTACCGAAGTAGATCAACAGCACCCAGAGCAATTCCGGGACGCCACGCACGAGGGTCGAATAAGTGCCGCCAAGCCATTGCAGCGGCTTGTACGGGGAAGTCTTGGCCAAGGCGCCGAGCAGACCGAGCACCAGTCCCAGGCACAGGGCCGTGAGGGCCAGTTGGACGGTCATCAGCGCGCCGGCAGCGAGGGCCGGGCCGAATCCGTAGAGGTCGATAATCATGGAATTCTGTTCAAATTGCGGCAGGCAAAGTCGGGAGCCGGCGCCGTTGCATCACGGCGCCAGTCCCACAGGTCAGGATCAGTAGATGCTGAACGGGAAGTACTTGTCGTTGATCTTCTTGTAGGTACCGTCGGCGACGATTTCCTTCAGTGCAGCGTTCAACTTCTCACGCAGTGGGTCGCCTTTGCGCACAGCGATGCCGATCTTGTCGCTTTCTACGACCGGGTCACCTTTGAACTCGTAGTTCTTGCCAGCGTCGCTTTTCAGCCAGTCATAGTTGGCATACTTGTCGGCGAGGATCGCGTCGACACGACCGGAGGTCAGGTCGAGGTAGGCGTTTTCCTGGGTGTCGTAGAGGCTGACTTTGATGTCATCGGCGTAGGTGTCTTCCAGCCAGGTACCGGCCAGGGTTGCACGCTGGGTACCGATGGTCTTGCCTTTCAGCGAGTCCTTGTCGGTTTTGAAGTCGACGTTTTTCGGTGCGATGAACTGCAGCTTGTTCGAGTAGTACGGGTCGGTGAAATCGACCGCGCCTTTGCGCTCTTCGGTGATCGACAGCGAGGAGATCAGGAAGTCGAACTTCTTCGCGTTCAGGGCCGGAATGATGCCGTCCCAGTCGGACGTGACCACGCTGCACTCGACTTTCATCTTCGCGCACAGGGCGTCGCCGATGTCTTTGTCGAAGCCGACTACGTTGCCGCTGGCGTCTTTGTTGTTGAACGGCGGGTAGGCCGCTTCGATGCCCATCTTCAGGGTTTCAGCCATGGCACCGGCGCTGAACGCGAGGGTGACGGCGGCGGCCAGGAAGACCTTTTTATAGTTCTGCATGCATGTTGCTCCGTTAGCGGTTGCTGGACATGAATTGTTTGCAGCGCGCCGAAAGCGGGTTTTCGAACACCTGCTGTGGCGATCCTTGCTCTTCTATAAGGCCTTGGTGAAGGAACACCACTTCGCTGGAGACCTGACGGGCGAAGCCCATTTCGTGGGTCACGAGCAGCATGGTGCGGCCTTCTTCGGCCAATGCGCGGATGACACTAAGTACTTCCTGAACCATTTCCGGGTCAAGCGCCGAGGTGGGCTCGTCGAACAGGATCACCTTCGGTTGCATCGCCAGCGTGCGGGCAATCGCCGCGCGTTGTTGCTGACCGCCGGACAATTGCGCCGGGTATGCATGGCGTTTGTCGGAGATGCCGACCTTGGCCAGCAGCGCTTCGGCGACTTCGATCGCTTCAGCTTTGCTCTGACCGAGCACGCGACGCGGGGCCTCGATGATGTTGTCGAGGATGCTCATGTGCGGCCACAGATTAAAGTTTTGAAACACAAAACCAATCTCGGAGCGCAGGCGGTTGATCTGTTTGCCGTCGGCGGCAACCAGTTCGCCATTCTTGGCGGCCTTGAGCTTGAGTTCTTCACCGGCCACCAGAATCTGGCCCTGGTGCGGGTTTTCCAGCAGGTTGATGCAACGCAGGACGGTGGAGTTGCCGGAACCGGAGGAACCGAGGATCGAGATCACATCGCCGT
>NZ_JBIVJB010000038.1:0-41884 GCF_044750025.1 Pseudomonas sp. NPDC088885
CGACAAAATCCGTGACGTTATCGGTAAAGGTGGCGCGACCATCCGTGCGATCTGCGAAGAAACCAAGGCTTCGATCGACATCGAAGACGACGGTTCGATCAAGATCTTCGGCGAAACCAAGGAAGCTGCTGAAGCTGCACGTCAGCGCGTTCTGGGCATCACCGCTGAAGCCGAGATCGGCAAGATCTACGTGGGTAAAGTTGAGCGCATCGTCGACTTCGGCGCATTCGTCAACATCCTGCCAGGCAAGGACGGTCTGGTGCACATCTCGATGCTGAGCGACGCTCGCGTAGAGAAAGTGACCGACATCCTGAAAGAAGGCCAGGAAGTGGAAGTGCTGGTACTGGACGTAGACAACCGCGGCCGTATCAAGCTGTCCATCAAAGACGTGGCAGCAGCCAAGGCTTCGGGCGTTTAATCACCCCCAGGCTTTAGCGCAATAAAAATGCCCCGCCGTGAAAACGGCGGGGCATTTTTTTGTCTGGCATAAAGCAATTGTGGCGAGGGGATTTATCCCCGTTCGGCTGCGCAGCAGTCGTAAAACCAGACACTGCGGACTGCCTGAAACACCGCGGTGCTGGATTCACGGCCGCTGCGCAGCCGAACGGGGATAAATCCCCTCGCCACAAATGGGAGTTTCAAGAGATAACCATCAGGCAACCCACAAATTTGCCGCAGCACACGACCGGTGCTAGGTTTAGCCCACCGCCCGTGTAGCTCAGCCGGTAGAGCAGCGCACTCGTAACGCGAAGGTCGCAGGTTCGATTCCTGTCTCGGGCACCATTTTCCTCATGCCCCCTCGATTTATGTCCCTCAGGTCAAAGTTTTTGTGAGAGAGATGTAAAGACCCGTGTAATTCGTCATGCAAACGTCCTATATTCGGTGCCTGCATGAGCATCGCTTAGCAGTTTTCAGATGATCCCGAATGGTTCCGAAGGCCGGAAAAAACCGCGTCAGAGAGATCCTTGATGATCCAGATCCATCCTCCATTCTTACGATCAGCGAGAACGCCATGACCGAATTAACTCAAGAGCAACGTCACGAACAAGCGCTGGAGATATACAAACTCGACGCGCCCCAGCTGTTGGAAGAGATCAAGGACTTGAGTCCTGATGATCAGAAAGACCAGATTCAGTGGGCATTCGAAGACGAAGCCGAGGCCCAGGGCCTGCAGCCGTGGGAGCTGACGCTCAAGTACACGAGCACGCCGGAGGAGTTCGAGGCGCAGCGCCTCATGCTGCACAAAGAGGCGGCTGAAGTGCTGGGTGTCGATTGGGAAGAGTACTGCGAGATGAATAATCTCGTCGTATAAGAGCTGCTGCGAGTTTCAAGCGGCAAGCTACAAGTCAGAGCAAAAGCGCTTTGGCTTGTAGCTTGTAGCTTGTAGCTCGCAGCTTGCCGCTGCTGTCAAAGACTCAAGCGCATCGACAGGTCGACCGCTTTGACATCCTTGGTCATCGCGCCGATCGAGATGTAATCCACCCCGGTTTCGGCGATTGGCAGCAGCGTGCTTTCGTTGATGCCACCGCTGGCCTCCAGTTTCGCCTTGCCGCCGTTCAGGCGCACGGCTTCGCGCATGTCGTCCAGGCTCAGCTCATCGAGCATGATGATGTCGGCGCCGGCTTCCAGCGCTTCTTTCAGTTCTTGCAGACTCTCCACTTCGATTTCCACCGGTTTGCCCGGCGCGATCTTGTGCGCGGCCGCGATGGCCTGCGCAATGCCGCCGCTGGCAACGATGTGGTTTTCCTTGATCAGGAACGCGTCGTAGAGGCCGATGCGATGGTTGTGGCAGCCGCCGCAGGTGACTGCGTATTTCTGCGCCAGACGCAGGCCCGGCAGGGTCTTGCGGGTGTCGAGCAGCTTGACCTGAGTCTCGCCGACAAAATCCGCCAGGTACTGCGCCCGCGTCGCCACGCCGGACAGCAGTTGCAGGAAGTTCAGCGCACTGCGCTCGCCGGTCAGCAGCGAACGGGCCGGGCCTTCCAGGTGAAACAGGGGCTGGTTGGGCTTTACCCGCTGGCCATCGACCACTTGCCAATGCACCGCGACGCGCGGATCGAGCTGGCGAAACACGGTATCAACCCACGCTGTGCCGCAGATGACCGCTTCGTCACGGGTGATGATGGTGGCTTTGGCCAGACGTTCGGCCGGGATCAGTTGCGCGGTGATGTCGCCGCTGCCGACGTCTTCGAGCAACGCACGGCGCACGTTGGCTTCGATTTCGGCGGTCAAATCGGCGAGACGTAGATTCGGCATAACGGGCTCCACAAACAAAGTGATTCGATTATAGGGGCATGGCGCGAGCCAACCCAAGGCGTGAACGTGCGTGGTTGACTGCATCCGGTCGAATTTCTTTGAGCAAAGGCCGGCCGACGTGGTCAATGCAAGGGGCGAGGTATAGGGGAAACCCTGACGGCTATAGCGGCGGTGACACCTTTTGCAAGATAATCCGCCTTGCATTTGACGTCATGGCTTTGACGATTTCGAAGGCGCCGCTTCAAAACTGTGGGAGCGGGCTTGCTCGCGAAGAGGGCGTGTCAGCGACATTTCTTTTTCTGACCTACCGCTTTCGCGAGCAGGCTCGCTCCCACAAAGGGCTTGCGCAGAAAGTGACCGATTGAATCACCGTTTCAGGAGGCTTGGATGCACAACGACGGGAAAGTAGTGCCTTTGCACAAGGCCACTACGGATCAGGCGAACCATTCGCCGCTCGCCCGCCTGCCTGTGATTCTGCTTCAGGTTCGCGACAAGGCTGCGCAGCAACTGCGCCACGGCTTGCAGGAGTTGTTCGATAACGCCGACGACACGCTGTTCGAAATGGCGGATCGCGCACGCAATGACGTCGAACAGAACATCTTTTTCGAAGCCATGCGCGACCTGCGCCTGAAGCGCAAAAACATCGAGCGTGGTTTCCTCGAACTGTTTTTCGAGGCTTTCGTCGGCCTCACTCAATACGACGCCTCACCCAATGCCTTGCCGCCCGCACTGATGTTCGACGAGTCGGCGCCACGCACCGACGACATGGAGCGCAGCGTGGCGATTGAGACCATGGTTGGACGGGTGCTCAAGCGCGATGGCTTTGCGCTGGATCAACTCAGTGCACGGCTCAGCGTTTTGCTCGGCAAACCTCTCGACGCGCAGCACAACCCGCTCGCCCCGGCGATGCTCTGTGAGTACTTCTTGCAGGCCGGGCGCAACCTCGGCGTGGAGATCAAGGTCAAGCTGATCCTGCTCAAACTGTTCGAGCGCTATGTCCTCGCCGACACCGAGCAGTTGTATGCCGAAGCCAACCAACTGCTCAGCGTCACCGGCGTACTGCCCGAGCTGAAACCGGCACCAGCGCGACGTGCGCTTGATCGCGCGATGGCCAACGTGCACAGCGAAGACAGTGACGAACCGCTGCCGGCCGACGAGGGTGTGCAAGAAGTCTTCGCCGCGTTGCAGGAACTGTTACTGCAAGTGCGCGGCAGCGTCGCGCCGACACTCGAGCCCAGCGCCGCTACGCAGCCGATCAGCACCCGCGACCTGCTGCGTCTGCTCTCGCACTTGCAACAATACGTGCCGGCACTCGCGGCGCAGGACGATTTCGATCTGCGCAATCAGCTTGAACAGTTGTTGACGCGGGTCAGCCTCAGAAGTGGCAAATCGCGGATTGTCGAGGGCGCGGACGAAGACGTGATCAACCTGATCGCCATGGTCTTCGAGTGCATTCTGGATGACCGTAATGTGCCGGATTCGCTCAAAGCGCTGATCGCGCGTTTGCAGATTCCGATGCTCAAAGTGGCGGTGCTCGACAAGAGTTTCTTCAGCCGCAGCAGCCACCCGGCACGGCGCCTGCTCAATGAAATCGCCGCTGCCGCAATGGGTTGGGGCGATAGTGACAACGAAGCGCGCGACAACCTGTATCTGCGTATCGAACAAGTGGTGCAGCGCCTGCTTTCGGATTTCGTCGATGATCCGGCAATTTTTTCCGAGCTGTTGGCCGACTTCCTCGCGTTCACCAGTGACGAACGCCGCCGCAGCGAACTGCTTGAACAACGTTTGCGCGATGCCGAAGAGGGCCGGGCGAAAACCGAGCTGGCTAGGCGCCGGGTCGAACGGGCGTTGAATCAAGCGCTGTTGGGCAAGGTGTTGCCGCCGGCAGTGGTGACGTTTGTTGAGGATGCCTGGAGCAAAGTGCTGCTGCTGACCTGTCTCAAGCATGGCGAGGCTTCCGCCCAGTGGCGTGACGACGTGCAGACCATGGAGCAACTGGTCTGGAGCGTGCAGCGTCACAACGACGCGGAATCCGGTTTGCGCCTGTTGGCTTTGGTGCCCGGCCTGCTCAAATCTCTGCGAGATGGCCTGACTCGTGCGGCATTCGATCCATTTGCCACCAGCGAATTTTTCAGCGAGCTCGAAACCCTGCACGTGAGGGTGCTCGAACCTGCCAGCGAGGCCGATCCGATGATCGAAGTTTCGCAGCAGATTGTTTTGCCTTCCGCCGATGAGGGCGCAATGGCGAAAAACTCTACGCATCTGCCTGACGATGCCGCTGGTTTGCGTCAGGTCGATCAATTGCGTCTGGGCAGTTGGGTAGCGTTTCAGGAAGACGAAGAACACAGCTTGCGCTGCAAACTCGCGGCGATCATCGACGCCACCGACAAATACGTCTTTGTCGACCGCACCGGCATGAAAGTCCTCGAGCGCAGTCGTGCCGCACTGGCGGTGGAATTCCAGCGTGGCGCCGCGCGAACACTGGACGACACCTTGCTGTTCGACCGGGCACTGGAATCGGTGCTGGGCAACCTGCGGCGACTCAATCGTTCCAAGTGATCGCGCGCCGGGTGCCGATCACGGCATACTGGGCGCCAACACAGTCGGCGCTGAAGGAATCGTTATGCAGCTGGATCCCGCTAGCGGGTGGTGTCACGGGGTGCAGGTGTGCCCATCGCCCAATTTCAATGAACGCCCGGCGGGCGAAGTTTCCCTGTTGGTCATCCACAACATCAGCCTGCCACCGGCGCAATTCGCCACCGGCAAGGTGCAGGAATTTTTCCAGAACCGTCTGGATGTCACCGAACATCCCTACTTTGCAGGGATCGCCGACCTACGCGTCTCGGCGCATTTTCTGATTGAACGTGACGGCAAGGTCACCCAGTTTGTCTCCTGTCTTGAACGGGCGTGGCATGCGGGCGTGTCGATTTTTGACGGTCGCGAAACCTGTAACGATTTTTCCGTGGGCATCGAGCTCGAAGGCACCGATGATCTGCCGTTTACCGATGCGCAATATCAAGCGCTGACCGTGCTGACCCGTCAGTTGCAAAGAGCATTTCCGGCCATCACCGGCGCCCGCATTTGCGGGCACAGCGACATCGCACCCGGGCGTAAGACCGATCCTGGCCCGGCATTCGACTGGGCGCGTTACCGCGCAGCCCTGGCACAAGAGGAAGGACAATGAGTTTTCTGGTGTTACTGCTGGCCGTCTGGATCGAGAAGTTCTCGGCCCTGCGCCATCGGGTTCAACGCGATGGCGGATGGATCCGCGAACTGAACAAACTCGAAAGCAGCGAGCGACTGGCGGGTAAACCGTGGCTGGTGCTGACCATTCTGGTGCTGTTTCCGGTGGCGCTGCTGGCGCTGTTGCTGGTGGTGCTGGAACCGGTGGCTTACGGTCTGCTGGCGTTGCCGGTGCATCTGCTGGTGGTGATTTACAGCCTCGGGCGCGGCGATTTGCTCGGCGGTCTCGGGCCGTTCCGCGATGCCTGGCGCCGTGAAGATCTACAAGCGGCGGCGCATGTCGCCAAACGCGATCTGAATATCTGCGCCGACAGTGGCGAAGAGCTGCTCGATCGGGTGCAGGGGCACTTGCTGTGGGAGGCCTATCAGAGCTTCTTCGCGGTGATCTTCTGGTACTTCGTGCTCGGCCCGGTGGCGGCGTTGGCGTATCGCTTGTTGGCGCTGGCTGAAGAACACGGCACGAACCCGGCGCTGGTCGAACGCGCCGCGCAATTGCGCCATGCTTTTGATTGGGTACCGGTGCGACTGCTGGCGGCGAGTTTTGCCTTGGTCGGCAATTTCGTTGCAGTTGGCCGGGTGATGTTGCATGAGTTGCTGAACTGGAACATCAGCGCTGCGCAACTGATCAACAAGGTTGGCTTGGCAGCGGGGGAGATCCCGCCTGCTGCGGTCGGGCCGGATGGCATTACTACCCTCGACAGCCTGTGGGAACTGCTGCTGCGCGCGGCGGTGTTGTGGTATGCCGGGTTTGCGCTGTGGACTGTTCTGATCCACTAAAAAATCAAAGTGAAATTCATTGTGGCGAGGGGATTTATCCCCGATGGGCTGCGCAGCAGCCCCAAAACCATCCACCACGATTTTTCAGATACAACGCCTATTCAGCTATTGGGGCCGCTTCGCGCCCCATCGGGATAAATCCCCTCACCACAATGGCTTTGTGTTGTCCTTGCTTCGTTAACCTTAAGTTACAAAACCTCCCGCCGATTTGAGCTATACAGTGATGGCGCCCGATAGTGGCTATCTGCTGTCGTCCCGCGCCTGCCAATAAAAACAAGAAAAACCAAGGGAGACTTCCAGTGAAGAGCTTGCTCTATCCCGCCGTCTCGCTGATGAACCGTCTGAGCTTCGGCATGAAGTTCAGCTTGATCAGCGTGCTGTTCCTGGTGCCGATGCTGGTGACCAATTTCTATCTGGTGCGCGATTCCTATCGCGAATTCCAAGGCACCCGCGTCGAGTTGCAAAGCCTCGATCTGCTGGGCAGCAGCCTGACCCTGCGCCGGGATCTGGAAACCCTCAACAATCTGGTGCAGATCAACGTCACCCTTGGCCAGTCTGGCAAGGCGGGCAACCTCGAATCGAAAATCACCAGCCTCGAACAAGCCGTGCTGACGCGCCTGCAAGGGCTGACGGCGATGACCGACGATCCCGAGCAGATCAAGGCTTTCGATGGCAAACGCGATGAAATGATTGCCGCGTTCAAAGCCCAGCAAGTGGAAAGCTCCCTGCAAAGCAAAAGTGCGCTGATCGGCAAATTACTCGCCAGTGCACAGATTTTCAGTCAGATCATCACCAGTCAGGCTGGTTTGAGCCGCGACAATCAGGGCGATATTCGTCAGCTCAGCGAACTGGTCACCCTGATCACCCCCGGCGTCACCCAGACCCTCGGCGAAGGCCGGGCAATTGGCTCGTACTCACTGGCGCAGGGCTTTCTCAACAGTGCCTCCAGCACGCGTTTCGACGAACTGTTGGTGAAGATCGAAAAACTCCAGGCCGAGTACGGCTTGAAACTGCAGGACGCCCTCGCTTCCAGCAAAGCCGCGCGGGACGACCTCAGCGTCGAGGCCGACAACAGCAAGGCATCGCTGAAGCAAGCCAGCGAATTGTTCGAAGAACAGGTGGTGATGGCCGACACCCTCGATGCGCCGTGGCAGGCGTTTTACGACCAGGTCACCGCGTTGATGGATAAAACCTACGCGCTCAACGAAGCTTCGCTGAAATTTCTCGACAGCCAATTGCAGCAACGTCTGGCGCATAACCGCACGCACATGATCTTGCAGGCGGTGGCGCTGTCGGTGGTGTTTGTACTGATTTTCTATCTCTATGGCGGTTTCTACGCTTCGACCCGCACCACGCTCAAACGCCTCGGCGCGATGATGGACAAAGTCGCGGCGGGAGACATGACGGTCAACTTCAAAGCCAATAGCCGCGATGAGTTGGGTGAGTTGGGCGAAGTGTTTAACGGCACGGTGAAGAAGATTCACGACTTGATCGAACGAGTCGGCCAGACCGTCGGTGAGGTCGAGCGCCAAGCCGGGCAGGTTGAGAACGTTTCCGCGCAGAGCAATCAGGCAGTGGCGGGGCAACGCACGCAGATCGAGCAAGTGGCGACGGCGATGAATCAGATGTCGGCTACCTCGCTGGAAGTCGCGCGCAGTGCCGCAGCGGCCGTGAACAGCGCCCACAGCGTCAACAACGAGACTCTCAGTGGTCGCGGTCTGGTCGAGTCGCAACAGGGCAGCATTGCTGCGCTGGCAAGCGAGATTGATCAGTCGGTGTTGGTGATCAATCAGTTGGCGAGCGACAGCCAGTCGATCAGCCGCGTATTGGAAGTGATCAAAAGCATCGCCGAGCAGACCAATTTGCTGGCGCTCAACGCCGCAATCGAAGCCGCACGGGCTGGCGAGCAGGGCCGCGGTTTTGCGGTAGTGGCGGACGAAGTACGCACCTTGGCTAAACGCACACAGCAATCGACCGAAGAAATCGAGCAGATGATCACCAAGTTGCATGGCGGTGTCGGCGCGGCGGTGAAGGCCATGGGCGTCAGCCATCAGATGGCCAATGGCACGGTCGGGCAGTCGGAAAAAGTACAGCAGGCCTTGGAAAACATCCTCGGCGCTGTGGGCATGATCGTCGATCAGAACCAGCAGATTGCGGCGGCGGTGGAGCAGCAAACGGCGGTGGCCCATGACATTGACCAGAACATCGTCGAGATCAATCGTGCCGGCGAACGCACGGCGCAAGGCGCGCACCAGACCGAAGACGCCAGTCGCGCGTTGTCTGCCCAGGTCGTCGAGCTAAAACAACTGATCAGCGCCTTCCGCGTCTGAGCCGTTTCTTAAAACCTTGTGCGAACCTTTGTGGCGAGGGGATTTATCCCCGCTGGGCTGCGAAGCAGCCCCAAAACCTGTGATCGAGTATCTATCTGATACACCGGGTGAAAGGATTTGCGACTGCTGCGCAGCCGAACGGGGATAAATCCCCTCGCCACAAGGTTTTGTTTCAACAGGGAGGTGTGTTACCAGCCGAACAATTCGCAGCTGTTGGCGGTGCTGGCGGCGGCGAGTTGTTGTGGGGTGATCTTCATCAATTCAGCCAACGCTGCGCAAATCGCCGGCAAGTGCGCCGGTGTATTGCGGACACCGGGAAACATTGCCGGCGCCATGTCCGGTGAATCGGTTTCCAGCACGATCGAGTCCAGCGGCAAGTCCGCCAATACCCGATGCATACGCAACGCCTGCGGCCACGTCGGCGCGCCGCCCAGACCCAGTTTGAAACCGAGTTTGATGTATTCCCGCGCCTCTTCCCGGCTGCCGGCAAAGGCGTGGATGATCCCCGCGCGTTTAAGCTTGAAGCGCTTGAGCGTAGCAATCACCGCTGCATGGCTGCGGCGCACATGGATCAACGCCGGCAATTGAAAATCCGCCGCCAGTTGCAACTGTGCTTCGAACAGCGACTGTTGGCGCTCGCGATCCAGCGTTTCGATGAAGTAATCCAGACCGATCTCGCCGACCGCGCACAACTGTCGATGACCCTTTAATCGGGTCAGCCAATCACCGAGTGCCGTCAAATCTTCAGGACGATGTTGATCGAGATACACCGGGTGCAAGCCGAACGCCGCGTGCAAATCAACATCGTTCTGCACCAGATCCCACACCCGTTGCCAGTTGCCCTCGTACACGCCCAACACCACCATCCGCCGCACCCCGAGGGCGCGGCTTTCGGCGAGCAACGCCGGGCGATCGGCGTCGAAGTCGGGGAAGTCGAGGTGGGTATGGCTGTCGATCAGCTCCACGGCTCAGTCCCGGTGAATACGCTGCTTGAAGGTACGCGCAATGGCCTGCACGCCAGGCTTGTATTCCGACTGCTCGACGGCAGCGAGCGCCAGTTCCAGCGCCTTGTCGGCGATCAACTGGTGCTGCTGGGCCATGGCGTTGACCGGCAACGGCAGGAAATCGAGCAACTGCGTATCACCGAATGTGCCGAGGCGCAGCGGCCGCGATTTCAACGGGAAGTCATGCAGCGCATCGAACACGCCCTGCAACAGCACGTAGGAAGTTGTCACCAACGCGTCGGGCAAATGCCCCAGACGTTGCAGGAGTTCTTCCATCAATTGCTTGCCGCACTCACGGCTGAAGGCTTCGGCGTGCTCCACGAGCACTTCGCCTTTGAAATCGGCCAAGGCTTGTTTGAAACCGGCGGCACGCTCCTGGCTGATGCTCAGCTCCGGCCGCGCGCCGAGCAGCACGATTTGCTTGAGCTGCGGTTCGAGCAGGCTTTGCGTCAGGTGATGACTGGCCTCGCGGTCGTCACTGATCACCGAGCAGAAATGCTCCGGCTCCATGACCCGGTCGATGGCGATGATCGGCGTGCCCTTGGCCTGCAACTGCCGATAACTGTCATCAC
This sequence comes from Pseudomonas sp. NPDC088885, assembly GCF_044750025.1. Taxonomy (NCBI): domain Bacteria; kingdom Pseudomonadati; phylum Pseudomonadota; class Gammaproteobacteria; order Pseudomonadales; family Pseudomonadaceae; genus Pseudomonas; species Pseudomonas sp. NPDC088885. Next base: position 10,183 of record NZ_JBIVJB010000038.1, read on the forward strand.
CGGCCGGCAGGCAACTGGCGACGATCAGCGCATCGCAACGACGCGCGCGGAACAGTTGCAGCAACTGGCGCTCGCTGTCCGGCGCATCGTCCGAGCTGGCGATCAGCAACTGATAGCCGCGCGCCCGCGCACCTTGCTCCAGCAGCTTGGCGATCCGCGCGTAACTGGGGTTTTCCAGATCCGGCAGGATAAAACCCAACGTGCGCGTATGCCGACTGCGCAGCCCGGCCGCTTGAGGATTCGGCGTAAAGCCATGCAGATCGACCACCGCCCGCACACGTTCGACGGTGGCGGTACTGATGCGTTGCTGTTCGGCCTTGCCGTTGATGACGTAGCTGGCGGTGGTCACGGACACTCCGGCCAACCGCGCGATATCACTGAGTTTCAACCCGGGATTTCCTTGTTTTTTCGAGCTTGCCGCAACATTTTCGCCAATCCTACCCGATTAGGGCAGACGACTATTGTCGCAACGCATCCGACAAGTTGGACTTCAAGGATGGGACATTATCGAGTAACGTGCCGATCAATCTAGATTAAACGTTTCAGCAAGCGTATTTTCTACGTTTTAGACGCCTTTGGCCGGTTCTGCCGTGAAACCGCCAAAACTGCCGCTGAAAAGCGAAGCAATCCAGCGCCTAAGCTGTGACCATTCAAAACAATACCTGGCGCATCCAGCGTCAAAAAGGAGATTGCATGCTCGAGCTCACTATAGAGCAGATATCCATGGGCCAATCGGCTGTGGATAAACCCGCTGCCTTGCAACTGCTGGCCGATCATCTGGTGGCGGATGGTCTGGTCGCCGACGGTTACCTCGCCGGTTTGCAGGCCCGGGAAGCGCAGGGCTCGACCTTTCTCGGTCAAGGTATTGCCATCCCCCATGGCACCCCGGAAACCCGCGATCAGGTGTTCGCCACTGGCGTGCGCCTGATGCAATTCCCTGAGGGCGTGGATTGGGGCGATGGCCAGATCGTTTATCTGGCGATCGGCATCGCGGCCAAATCCGACGAACATTTGCGTCTGCTGCAACTGCTGACCCGCGCCCTCGGCGAGACCGATCTGGGTCAGGCCCTGCGTCGCGCCAGTTCGCCGGAAGCGCTGCTGAAACTGCTGCAAGGCGCGCCGCAGGAACTGGCGCTGGATGCACAGATGATCGGCCTCGGCGTGTCGGCTGACGATTTCGAAGAACTGGTCTGGCGCGGCGCGCGTCTGCTGCGTCAGGCCGATTGTGTGAGCAACGGTTTCTCTGCGGTGCTGCAACAAGTCGAAGCGCTGCCGCTGGGCGACGGTCTGTGGTGGTTGCACAGCGAGCAAACGGTGAAACGCCCGGGCCTGGCGTTCGTCACCCCGGACAAACCGATGCGCTACCTCGGCCAGCCGCTCAGCGGTCTGTTCTGTCTGGCCAGCCTTGGCGAAGCGCACCAGGCGCTGCTCGAACGTCTGTGTGCGTTGCTGATCGAAGGTCGCGGCCATGAATTGGGCCGCGCCACCAGCAGCCGCAAAGTCCTCGAAGTGCTCGGTGGTGAATTGCCCGCCGACTGGCCGAGCGCGCGCATTGCGCTGGCCAACGCCCACGGCTTGCACGCGCGTCCGGCGAAGATCCTCGCGCAACTGGCGAAAAGTTTTGATGGCGAGATTCGTGTGCGTATCGTCGACGGTCAGGACAGTGCCGTGTCGGTGAAGAGTTTGAGCAAACTGCTCAGCCTCGGCGCGCGACGTGGTCAGGTGCTGGAGCTGATCGCCGAGCCGAGCATCGCTGGCGACGCCTTGCCGGCCTTGCTTGCGGCTATCGAGGAAGGTCTCGGTGAAGAAGTCGAGCCGCTGCCCGCCATCAGTGAGCACCGCGAAGTCTTTGCCGACATCGCCGAAGTGGTGATTGCCCCGGCGTCCGGTACTCAGTTGCAAGCCATCCCCGCCGCGCCCGGCATCGCCATCGGCCCGGCGCACATTCAAGTGCAGCAAACCATCGATTACCCCATGCGTGGCGAGTCCGCCGCCATCGAACGCGAGCGCCTCAAACAAGCGCTCAGCGACGTGCGCAACGACATTCAAGGCCTGATCGAACGCAGCAAAGCCAAAGCCATCCGCGAGATCTTCATCACCCATCAGGAGATGCTCGACGACCCGGAACTCACCGACGAAGTCGACACCCGCCTCAAGCAAGGCGAAAGCGCCGAAGCGGCGTGGATGGCGGTGATCGAAGCAGCGGCGAAACAACAGGAATCGCTGCAGGACGCGTTGCTCGCCGAACGTGCGGCGGATCTGCGTGACATCGGTCGCCGCGTGCTGGCGCAACTGTGTGGCGTGCAAACCCCGAGCGAGCCTGAGCAACCGTACATTCTGGTGATGGACGAGGTCGGCCCGTCCGACGTCGCACGGCTGGATCCGGCGCGCGTGGCGGGGATTCTCACCGCACGCGGCGGCGCCACCGCGCACAGTGCCATCGTAGCGCGAGCGCTCGGGATTCCGGCGCTGGTCGGCGCTGGCGCAGCGGTGTTGTTGCTGGCGCCGGGCACGCCGTTGCTGCTCGACGGCCAACGCGGTCGCCTGCACGTCGACGCCGATGCCGCGACACTGCAACGCGCCACTGAAGAACGCGACACCCGCGAACAACGCTTGAAGATTGCCGCCGAACAGCGCCATCAACCGGCGCACACCACTGACGGTCACGCCGTCGAAGTCTTCGCCAACATCGGCGAAAGCGCTGGAGTGATCAGCGCGGTGGAGCAGGGCGCCGAAGGCATCGGTCTGCTGCGCACCGAACTGATTTTCATGGCCCATCCGCAAGCGCCGGACGAGGCCACGCAAGAAGCTGAATACCGCCGCGTTCTCGACGGTCTAGCCGGGCGTCCGCTGGTGGTGCGCACGCTGGACGTCGGCGGCGACAAACCGCTGCCGTATTGGCCGATCGCCAAAGAAGAAAATCCGTTCCTCGGCGTGCGCGGCATTCGCTTGACCTTGCAACGTCCGCAGATCATGGAAGCGCAATTGCGCGCCTTGCTGCGTTCGGCGGACAACCGTCCGTTGCGCATCATGTTCCCGATGGTCGGCAGCGTTGAAGAGTGGCGTCAGGCCCGCGACATGACCGAGCGTCTGCGTCTGGAAATCCCGGTCGCCGATCTGCAACTGGGGATCATGATCGAAGTGCCGTCCGCCGCGTTGCTCGCGCCGGTGCTGGCCAAGGAAGTCGACTTTTTCAGCGTCGGCACCAACGACCTCACGCAATACACCCTGGCCATCGACCGTGGTCACCCGACCTTGTCGGCGCAGGCCGACGGCTTGCACCCGGCAGTGCTGCAACTGATCGACATTACCGTGCGCGCCGCCCATGCCCATGGCAAATGGGTCGGTGTCTGCGGCGAACTGGCGGCGGATCCGCTAGCGGTGCCGGTGCTGGTTGGCCTCGGTGTCGATGAACTCAGCGTGTCCGGGCGCAGCATTGCCGAAGTGAAGGCGCGCATCCGCGAACTCAGCCTGACGCAGGCGCAAACCCTTGCTCAACACGCCCTGGCCGTGGGCAGCGCCAACGAAGTGCGCGCATTAGTGGAGGCCCTGTAATGGCCAAGATTCTTACCCTGACCCTCAACCCGGCGCTCGACCTTACCGTCGAACTGCCACGGCTGGACGCCGGTCAGGTCAACCGCAGCGACGAGATGCACACCCATGCCGCCGGCAAAGGCGTGAACGTCGCGCAGGTGCTCGCCGACCTCGGTCATCAACTGACGGTCAGTGGCTTTCTCGGCGAAGACAATCTGCAAGCGTTCGAAACCCTGTTCGCCAAGCGCGGTTTTGTCGACGCGTTTATCCGCGTGCCGGGCGAGACGCGCAGCAACATCAAAGTGGCTGAACAGGATGGACGGATCACCGACATCAACGGCCCGGGGCCGGTGGTCGATGCCGTCGCGCAGCAATCTTTGCTCGATCGTTTGGTGCAGATCGCACCGGGTCATGACGCGGTGGTGGTCGCCGGCAGTTTGCCGCGTGGCGTCACGGCGCAGTGGTTGCGTGAGCTGATCGAACGGCTCAATCAGCTCGGCCTGAAAGTCGCCCTCGACTCCAGCGGCGAAGCCTTGCGCGCGGCGTTGCAGGCCAGTCCATGGCTGATCAAACCGAACACTGAAGAACTCGCCGACGCGCTCGGTTGCGAAGTGGTTTCTCACGCGGCGGAAGCGCAAGCAGCGGCGCGTTTGCATGCCCAAGGCATCGAGCACGTGGTGATTTCTCACGGTGCTGATGGCGTGAACTGGTTCAGCGTCGGCTCGGCGCTACACGCCACGCCACCGAAGGTCAGCGTCGCCAGCACGGTCGGTGCCGGCGATTCCTTGCTGGCCGGCATGCTCCACGGTTTGCTCAGCGCCGACACGCCTGAACAAACCCTGCGCACGGCCACTGCGATTGCGGCGATGGCGGTGACCCAGATCGGTTTCGGCATCAACGACCGTGCGCAACTGGCGCAGCTCGAACAGGGCGTGCGCGTGCGCCCCCTGACAGAACAATAAGAGGGTTTGTCATGAAATTAGCCATTGTTACGGCTTGCCCGAACGGCATGGTCACCAGTGTGCTGTGTGCGCGTTTGCTTGATGCGGCGGCGCAGCGTCAGGGCTGGAGCACCAGCGTTGAAGTGGTCGATGCGGCGCACCCGGAACGCGAATTGTCGGCGGCGACGATTGCTGCGGCGGAGTGGGTTTTGTTGGTCGCCACGGGTGCGGTCGACATGACGCGTTTTGTCGGCAAGCGGGTTTTCCAGATTGCTCCGGCACAGGCGCTACAGGATGTCGAAGCGGTGCTGCGTCGTGGTGCTGAAGAGGCATCAGTCTACGTTGCCAGCGCGGCTGAACCGGTCGCTGATGCGCCGCGTGCGCCACGCATCGTCGCCATCACCGCGTGCCCGACCGGTGTCGCCCACACCTTCATGGCGGCCGAGGCCTTGCAGCAAACCGCCAAGCGTCTGGGCTATGAACTGCAGGTCGAAACCCAAGGCTCAGTGGGCGCGAAAACCCCGTTGAGCGCGGCGGCGATTGCTGAAGCGGATGTGGTGTTGCTGGCTGCGGATATCGAAGTCGCCACCGAGCGTTTCGCTGGTAAGAAAATCTATCGTTGCGGCACTGGCATCGCATTGAAGCAGTCCGAAGCCACGCTGAAAAAAGCCTTGGCCGAAGGTACTGTGGAAAGCGCGGCGAGTGACGGCAAAGCACCGGCCAGGCAAGAAAAAACCGGCGTCTACAAACACCTGCTGACCGGCGTGTCGTTCATGCTGCCGATGGTCGTGGCCGGCGGTTTGATGATCGCGCTGTCATTTGTGTTCGGCATCACCGCGTTCAAAGAGGAAGGCACGTTGGCGGCAGCGCTGATGCAGATCGGTGGCGAGACCGCGTTCAAACTGATGGTGCCGCTGCTGGCGGGTTACATCGCTTATTCGATTGCTGACCGTCCGGGCCTGGCGCCGGGGATGATTGGCGGCTTGCTCGCGAGTACGTTGGGCGCCGGGTTTATCGGTGGCATCGTCGCCGGTTTTATCGCCGGTTATGCGGCGAAGGCGATCAGCCGTTATGTCGCGTTGCCGCAGAGTCTTGAAGCGCTGAAACCGATTCTGATCATCCCGTTGTTCGCTAGTTTGTTTACCGGGCTGGTGATGATTTACGTGGTCGGCAAACCGGTCGCCGGGATGCTGTTGGCGCTGACGAGTTTTCTCGACAGCATGGGCACCACCAACGCGATCCTGCTCGGCGTGGTGCTTGGCGGCATGATGTGCGTCGACCTCGGCGGGCCGATCAACAAAGCCGCGTATGCGTTTTCGGTGGGGCTGCTGGCGTCGCAGAGTTATGCACCGATGGCGGCAACGATGGCAGCGGGGATGGTGCCACCGATTGGTCTGGGCATTGCCACGTTTATTGCGCGGCGAAAGTTCGCCCAGACCGAACGCGAGGCGGGTAAAGCGGCGCTGGTATTGGGGCTGTGCTTTATCTCTGAAGGGGCGATTCCGTTTGCCGCGAAAGACCCGTTGCGGGTGATCCCGGCGAGCATTGCCGGTGGTGCGTTGACCGGTGCGTTGTCGATGTATTTCGGCTGCAAGTTGATGGCGCCGCACGGTGGCTTGTTTGTGTTGGCGATCCCGAATGCGATCAATCATGCGCTGTTGTATCTGCTGGCGATTGTCGCGGGGAGCCTCTTGACCGCCGTGGTCTATGCCACAGTCAAACGCCCCGAAGCCGTCGAACTGGCCCTCGAACCCGCCAAGGCCTGACTGACACCACAAATCCTTTGTAGGAGCTGAGCTTGCTCGCGAAAGCGGTCTGGCATTCACCGAAGATGTCGACTGACATGGCCTCTTCGCGAGCAAGCTCGGCTCCTACAAAAGCAGGTGTCATTTTCGGGTCATGTGGGCGTGCTCAAGTTTTCCTTTTCTCAGGGAGAATGGCATGAGCGAGTTCAACGCCAAGGCCTGACTGACACCACAAAACCTTCGTAGGAGCTGAGCTTGCTCGCGAAAGCGGTCTGGCATTCACCGAAGATGTCGACTGACATGGCCTCTTCGCGAGCAAGCTCGGCTCCTACAAGGGCGGGTGTCATGTCTGTTTCATGTGGGCGTGCTTAAGTTTCCCTTTTTCCAGGGAGAACCCCATGAGCGATTTCAATCTCGGTCGCCGGCGTGTCATGCAGGGGATCGGCGCCGGGCTGTTGCTGCCGGGGCTGGCGCCGGCGGTGATTGCTTCGGTCAAGGATCGTCCGCAGTTGACCGATGGCGTGCAGTCCGGTGACCTGCTCGGCGATCGCGCGATGATCTGGAGTCGCAGCGATCGCCCCGCTCGCATGGTGGTCGAGTGGGACACCCGCAGCCTGTTCGGCAATCCGCGTAAATTCATCTCGGCACTGGCCGACGCGCGCACTGATTTCACCGCTCGCGTCGAGCTCACCGGGCTGCCTGCCAATCAGGCGATTTTCTATCGCGTGTATTTCGAAGACGCCCAGACCGGCGTCGCCAGCGAGCCGTGGTTCGGCCATTTGCGCAGTGTGCCGACGGCCAGACGCGATATCCGTTTTGTCTGGAGCGGCGACACTGTCGGCCAAGGCTTCGGCATCAACCCGGACATCGGCGGCATGCGCATCTACGAAGCCATGCGCCTGCGCCTGCCGGACTTCTTTATCCACAGCGGCGACACCATCTACGCCGACGGCCCGGTGCCCGCGCAGCTCACCACCGAAGGCGGGCGCATCTGGCGCAATCTCACCACCGAAGCCAAGAGCAAAGTCGCGCAAACCCTCGACGATTATCGCGGCAACTATCGCTACAACCTGATGGACGAAAACATCCGCCGCTTCAACGCCGAAGTGCCGCAAATCTGGCAGTGGGACGACCATGAAGTGGTCAACAACTGGTCGCCGGGCAAGCAACTGGATGAGCGTTATCAGGAAAAAGATATCCACACCTTGGTGGGGCGCGCGCGGCAGGCGTGGCTGGAATATTCGCCGATGCGTTTGCAGACCGCCGACGGTGGCGGGCGGATCTATCGCAAGCTCAGTTACGGGCCGATGCTTGATGTGTTTGTGCTGGATATGCGCAGTTATCGCGAGGCGAATGACGACAATCTGGGCGCGGAAAAACCGTTTCTCGGGCGTGAGCAACTGGACTGGCTCAAGCGTGAATTGAAGGCGTCGAAGGCACAGTGGAAAGTCATTGCTGCGGACATGCCGATCGGCCTTGGCGTGCCGGACGGTGAAGTCAGTCCGGGTGTGGTGCGATGGGAAGCGGTGGCCAATGGCGACCCGGGACCGGCGCAGGGACGTGAGTTAGAGATCGCCGAATTGCTCGGCTTTTTGCGCGCGCAGCAGGTGCGCAACTTCGTCTTCCTGACGGCGGACGTGCATTACTGCGCGGCGCATCACTATCACCCGGATCGGGCGGCGTTTCAGGATTTTGAGCCGTTCTGGGAGTTTGTTGCGGGGCCGCTGAATGCCGGGAGTTTTGGGCCGAATCCGCTGGATAAAACCTTTGGGCCGCAGGTGGTGTTCGAGAAGGCACCGGCGGTGCAGAACACCTCGCCGTTTGCCGGGTTTCAGTTTTTTGGTGAGGTGAATATTGAAGGGCAGAGCGGGGAGATGAGTGTGGTGTTGCGGGATCTGGATGGGGTGGCGGTTTTCGAGCAAAAGTTGCAGCCGGTTTGAAGATCAAGCGCTTACCCTCACCCCAGCCCTCTCCCAGAGGGAGAGGGGGCCGACCGAGTTGTCTTGCGTCACACATCGACCTGAAAGATCGAGTCGATTATGAGATCAGCACAAAGCCTTCCTCTAGATTATGGATTCGGCAGAGGACGTTCAGGTCGGCGTAAGACTTGAGCATCCCCCAATCAGTCCCCTCTCCCTCTGGGAGAGGGTTAGGGTGAGGGGCTCTTAATAAACGTCGCGCCGGTAGCGGCCCTGTTCGATCAGGCGCTCGACTTCAGCGCTGCCGAGAATGTCCTTGAGCACCTGATCAACGCCTGTGGCCATGCCCTGAAGGCTGCCGCAGATGTAGATGACGGCACCCTCCGCCAGCCACTTCTTCAACTCACCCGCCGATTCACGCAAGCGATCCTGCACATAAACCTTCTCCGCCTGATCCCGCGAAAACGCCAGATCCAGCCGTTCCAGATCGCCATTGATCAACCACTCTTCCAGCTCCGCACGACAGAGGAAATCATGTTCACGGTTACGCTCGCCAAACAGCAACCATTGACGCTGCTGACCATCGGCAATCCGCGCCTTGAGCAAGCTGCGCAGCCCGGCCAGACCGGTGCCGTTGCCCAGTAGAATCATCGGCACCGGCTCGTTCGGCAGGTGGAACCCGCTGTTGCGACGCACGCGCAGGCTGATGCTGCCACCGACCGGCGCATGCTCGGTCAACCAGCCAGAACCAATGCCCAGCGTGCCATCGGCGTGTTGTTCCTGACGCACGATCAGCTCCAGCACACCGTCGGCGGCAATCGAGGCGATCGAGTATTCGCGCATGGCCAGCGGCACCATCGCATCGACCAGCGACTGCGCATGCAAACCGACCAGATGCGCGCGATGCTCCGGCAATTGACGCGAAGCCAGTGCGACTTCCAGCGGCTCGTCGAGGCCATTGATTTTCACCATGGTCTCGCCACGAATGCCGAGGCCGTCGAGAAAATGTTCGATGATCCACGGGCAGTTGCGCGGCAGCACTTCGACCAGATCACCAGCCAGCCAACTGCTGGTGTTCGGTGCGCTCAGGCCCAACAGATAAACCGGCGAACCGCTGCTGTCCGGGTTCATCAATTCGCGGCGGGTCAGCGTCCAGTTGTCGTAGCTCGGTGCTTGCCAGGTATCGACCGGCGCTTGTCCGGTGAGCAGACCAAGTTGCGTCTGCCAGTGACGCAGCGCATAGGGATCGCCGCTGTCGACTTCCACTGGCGCAAACAGTGTCTTGCCACCATGTTCGCCCAACCACTGATGCAGACGTTTGGCAAAGCCGCAGAAGTGTTGGTACTGACGATCGCCGAGCCCAAGCACCGCGTAGTTCAAGCTGTCCAGTGTCGAAGCTTTGCCCAGCACTTTGCGCTCGAAACCACGGGCACTGTCCGGTGCTTCGCCGTCGCCGAAGGTGCTGACCACGAACAGCGCGTTGTTCGATTCACGCAGATCCTGCTCGCTGACATTTGCCAGCGGCTGCACCTTCACCGGCAATCCGGCGGCCTGCAATTGCCCGGCGGTTTGCCACGCCAGTTGCTCGGCGAAACCGCTCTGGCTGGCGAAACCGATCAGCCACGCCGGTGCATCGCCCGCCGGTTGTTCGAGGCCTTTACGTGCGTCCTTGATCTGCTTTTTCTTGCGCCGACGATCGAGGTACAGCAGCCATCCAGTGATGAAAAACAGCGGCATGCACACCGCCGCGAGGGTGATGATGATCCGTCCGATCAGGCCGAAATAGCTGCCGACGTGCAGTGCATAAATGCTGGTCAGCAGTTGCGCCTTGAAGCTCTTGTCAGCGTAGCGGTCGACGCGTTTGACGATGCCGGTGGCCGGGTCGAGAGTGATCTGGTTGAGCGCGCGCTCATGCGGCGAGTTTTCCAGCAGATAGAACACGGTCGCCGGTTGGCCGGCCACGGGCGGCATACGAATGTTGTAGGCAGACAGGCCTGGGCCGGCGGCGCTGTAGATGCTGCTCCACATCGCCGCGTAATCGGCAGTCGGCGCCGGGCCTTGCGGTGCCGGGCCACGACCACCGCGCACGCGTTCGTTTTGCGGCGCATCGGAAAGCAGTTTGGTCAGGCCTTTGTTGTACCACTCGTACGACCACGACAGCCCGGTCAGCGCCAGCAGCAGATAGACCAACAGGCACCATGTGCCCGCCACCGAGTGCAGATCCCAATTGAAGGCGCGGCCCTTTTTCTTCCAGTCGAGGGTCAGCCACACACGCCAGCTGTTCCACTGACGCGGCCAACGCAGGTACAGACCGGAGAGGCAGAAAAACAGCAGGATCAGCGTGCAGGCGCCAGTGATGTTGCGGCCGGTATCGCCGATGGCGAGGAAGCGGTGCAGTTGCAGCATCAGGCCGAAGAAGTCCTGGCCGACGGCATCACCCATGAACTCGCCGGTGTACGGATCGAAGTAGCGCATCTCGCCGCGACGTTCGCCCTTGGGCGGTGTGAAAAACACTTTCGCTGCGCTGCCGCTGTCGGTCTCGACCGAGAGCATCGAGACTTTTTTGCCGGACGCGGCTTCGATGCGCTCGACCAGTTCGACCGGTGGCAAGACGCCGGCGACTTGTTTTTCCACTTGCAGGACGGAGGGATTCAGCGCCCGCAGGATTTCGTCCTGAAACGAATAAGTCGCGCCGGTGATGCCCATCAACGCCAGCACCAGGCCTGCGGTGATGCCAAAAAACCAGTGCAACTGGAACAGGGTTTTCTTCAACACGTCACTCGCCGTCCGTTCGGAAATTGTCATCACGGCGCGCATTATGCCGTGGGTTATCGAGAAGCGTTCTTTATTACGCAGAAAAGCCCCGTTCAATTGAATGAACGGGGCCAAGCCTTGCGGCGCATTCCTTGTGGGAGGGGGCTTGCTCCCGAATGCATCGTGTCAGTCGATATCCATTTCTCTGACACACCGCTTTCGCGAGCAAGCCCGCTCCCACATTTACAGCATCAATCAGAAGTGGAAATTGGTGCTCAACAATGCCGTACGGCCCGCCGCCTGGTTGGCGAAGTGGGTCGAGAAGGCTTTGTCGTAGTAGGTTTCGTTGGTCAGGTTCTGCACGTTGAGTTGCAGGTCGACGTTCTTGGTCAGCTTGTACGCCGCCATCGCGTCGTAACGCACATACGAATCGACCATGGTGGTGTTGGCCACGCTGCCGTAAACGTCGTCGACATAGAACGCGCCACCACCGAGGGTCAGCTTCGGAGTGACCTGATAAGTAGTCCACAGGCTGGCGCTGTTTTTCGGCGTGTTAGGCAGTTCGTTGCCGTCGTTGGCACGGCCCAGTGGACCGCCGTCAACTTGCTCGCTGTCCATGAACGCGTAACCGGCGAACACTTGCCATTTCTCGGTGATCTTGCCGCTGGCCGACAGCTCGAAACCTTGCACGCGGGTCTTGCCGGCGTTTTCGTACGAAGTGGTGTCGACTTGTACCCGAGCGTTTTCTTTCTCGGTGCGGAAGATGTCAGCGGTCAGCGACAGACGATCGTTGAGCAGATCCCATTTGGTACCGATTTCGTAGTTCTTGGTGGTTTCCGGCTCCATGTCGCTGCTCAGCAGGTTGCCGGCACGGTCAGTGCTGCCGCCCAACGGGTTGCCTTCCTGACCTTCGCCCAAGGTGTTGCCCGGCGGCGTGGCCGAGGTCGCGTAGGAAGCGTAAATGCTGCCGTTTTCTGCCGGCTTATAAACCACGCCGAACTGACCGGTGACGAACTCGCTGGTGTCAGCACCCTTCGAAGTGGTGGTGCCGGCGTTGGTGTAAGTCTTGTAGCCGGTTTCGAAGTGGTCGTAACGCAGGCCCATGTTCACCAGCCACTGCTCGGACAACTCCAGCGTGTCGAACGCATACAGCGCGTACGTATCGGACTGGGTATCAGTGCCGGCGTAGTTGCGCGAGATCGCGCCGTTCCACGGATCGTTCGGGTTCGGGTTTGACAGCGAGGTGCAGTTGTAGCCACTGGCTGCGCCGATCAGCCCCGGGTTGCAGTTAGTGGTCGCGGCGGTGGTGCGCGGCGTGGTGTCAGTGTTGACGTTGTACGAGGACTTCTGGCTTTCCTCACGGGTGTATTCCACACCGGTGGAGAAGCTGTTCTTGAAGCCAGCAACGTAGAAGTTACCGAACAGGTCAGTCTGGTTGGTGGTGGTCTCGGTGTTGCTCACCCGAGTGTTCGCACGACGCCAGACCGTACCGTTGTTGACGTTGCCCTTGCTGTCGTCCGGTTGGGTCAGGATGTAATCCTGCATGCTGGTGCCATGACGCAGGGTGTTCTTGATCGTCAGCGAGTCGCTCAAATCGTGTTCGATGGCGAAGGTCGCGGTGTCGGTGCGGCCCTTGCGGAAATCGCGATCCAGACCGTAGAAGTTGCTGTGGTCGCCACCCGAGTACGGCTTGTCCGGATTGGATTTGGTGCGTGCCGCCGAGCCGCCGAGCGGAATGGTGTACGGCACGCCGGAGTCCGGAGTGTCGTTGCTTTCCAGATGGTAGTAATCGAGGTTGACGCGGGTGTCGGTGCCCAGACCAAACGCCAGGGACGGGGCGATACCCCAACGGTCGTAATCGACCTTGTCACGGCCGGCGACGTTGCTCTCGTGGCTCATCAGATTCAGACGGCCAGCGGCGGTGTCGCTGAACTGGTAGTTGCCGTCGAGGGTGTAACGCTGGGTCTGGTCGGAACCCCAGGTGAAACCACCGTCGAACGAGTTGCCGAGGTGGGCTTTCTTGCTCACCAGGTTGATGCTGCCGCCCGCTGCGCCACGACCGCCGATGGCGGAGTTCGGGCCCTTGCTGACTTCAATATTTTCCACGGCGAAAATTTCGCGGCTCTGCGAACCGGTGTCGCGCACGCCGTCGAGATAGGTGTCGCCCTGGGCGTCGAAACCACGAATGAACGGACGGTCGCCCTGCGGGTTGCCGCCTTCACCGGCGCCGAAAGTGATGCCCGGCACGGTGCGCAGCGCGTCCTGCATGTTCAGGGCGCCGGTGTCTTTGAGTACTTGTTGCGGGATCACGGTGACCGAGCGCGGCGTGTCGACCAGCGGCGCGGTGTACTTGGGCGAGGAGGCTTTTTCGACCTGGTAGGACGTCGAGTCCTGCGCTTCGCCGGTGATGGCGGTGGCGTCCAGAGCGATGGCATTGCCGGACGCTTTGCTGTCGGTTTTCTCGGCAGCGAACACCATCTGGCCAGCGGAGCCGGCGGTAATTGCGACGCCGATAGCAGAGGCGAGCAGACGTGGTGAACTGACCGGTAATTGTGCGTGTTGACGTGCCATTTTTATTCCCCTCCCCAAGGATTTGAGGCGGCGGAATATAGGGTAAACAGGTATTCGTATCAATTGCGAAACATTGTTATTCGCACTGAATTTACATTCTTTACAATTTAACCTTACGGTTTCTGCCAGTTCATTCGTCTCCCGGGTTTTACACGGACAATAAGAATCAATACCATTGCCGCCTCTTTGCCATCAGGTGACATCGCCATGCTGCTGCACATCCCCGCACTGTTCGCGAAAGACGAGGTGCAGCGCATTCGCGAGGCTTTGCAGCAGGCTGACTGGGCCGATGGCAAGATCACCGCCGGCTTCCAGTCGGCCAAGGCCAAGCACAATCTGCAACTGCCCGAAGGTCATCCGCTGGCCAAGGAAATCGGCGCGGCGATGCTCGAGCGGCTGTGGAAAAATCCGCTGTTCATGTCGGCCGCATTGCCGCATAAAGTCTTCCCACCGTTGGTGAACTGTTACACGGCCGGTGGCAGCTTCGATTTCCACATCGACAACGCCGTGCGCCAACCCAAGGGCAGCATCGAGCGCGTGCGCACCGATTTGTCGGCAACGCTGTTCTTCAGCGAGCCTGGGGATTACGACGGCGGCGAACTGGAAATCCAGGACACCTACGGCACGCAACAAGTGAAACTGCCCGCCGGCGACATGGTGTTGTACCCCGGCACCAGCCTGCACAAGGTCAACGCAGTCACTCGCGGCGCGCGTTATGCGTCGTTCTTCTGGACGCAGAGCTTGGTGCGCGAAGACAGCCAGCGCGCGCTGCTGTTCGAGATGGACGGCGCGATCCAGCAACTGACGCAGGACATGCCTGACCATCCTTCGCTGATCCGCCTTACCGGCACGTATCACAACCTGCTGCGTCGCTGGGTCGAGGTATGAGTTTCCAACTGCGCCGCGAGGAAATCCTCAGCGGCGAACAACTCAGCGCCATGCTCGAAGAAAGCCCGGCCCGTGCCGCGCAGGCGATTCTGCTGGCGGCGGGAGAGGGCGAAGTGGAGGCGCAGGCGTTGCTCGGGCAGATTCTTCTGGACGGCCAGGGCATCGCCAAGGATCAAGCGCTGGCGCTGCGTTGGTTCGGCATCGCTGCCGGACGCGGGCATCTGATGGCGCGCAACATGCTCGGGCGTTGTCATGAGCATGGCTGGGGTTGTGTCGCCGATGCCGGGGTTGCCGCGCAGCATTATCGAGTCGCGGCGCAGGCAGGCCTAGATTGGGCGATGTACAACCTCGCCAATCTGCTGGCGACCGGGCGCGGTGTCGCGGTGGATCATCTGCAGGCGTTGGCGTTGTATCGGCGTGCTGCGGAAGTCGGCCATGCGAAGTCGATGAATTTGCTCGGACGCTATCTGGAGGAAGGGCAGCTGTGTGCGGCGGATCCGGTAGCGGCGCGTGACTGGTATCGACGCGCCGCTGAGGGTGGCGATTTTCGTGGGCAATTCAGTTATGCCGCCGTCCTGGCGGATGAGGGCCGCATTGATGAGGCGCTCAAATGGCTGGCTGAAGCGTTAGCCAACGGAAACCTGGCATTTCTTCGTGTCAGCAGTCAGTCGCTGCTGGTTTCCCGACATCCGGACATCCGCAGCATGGCGCAAGCCTATTGCCGCCGCGTCAGTCAGCTCGACGCCCAGAATTCGCCTGGCATCTGAATCCGCAGGTCAGCCGCGCAGCCAGCCTTCCTGGAGTTTGCCCAAGTAGCTGCGCAATGCCTGACTGTTCAGCACAACGAATTCGCCGCGGATTTGAAGATCCGCTTCGGGTGCAGGGACGGCATCAAGGAAGGCATTCAACGAATCGGTCAGCTTGATGATTTCACTGACATACGTCTGCCGGTGGGGCAGCACTTTTTGTGTGTCATTCAACTGACGGGTTTTGTCAGCGTTGTCGCGCAGCTGCTTGACGAGGGACGACACCCTTTCCTCGCGCTGGCTCTTGCGGGCATGGATCGCATCCCGGGCCTTGGTCAGGCTCTCATATTTGATCAGCTCGTTAGCCTCGTCCAAAAGCTTGGTAGCAATCAGGATTCCGGCTTCCATGGCAGCGATTTGCGTCGGTGTTGGCTTGGTACCGACCATCGATGTCAGTTGCTCGAGCAAAGGCTTGAGGCGATCGATGACGGTCAGTTTCTCAAATTCGCTGATCGCCTCATTCAACTTGGCGAGATCAGTATTCAGCGCGTCGAGGGGGATTTGTTCGGCGCTCAATTGCTCTTGCAGATTGACCGTAGAAGTTTCCAGTTCGGCGAGCCTGAAACGATTGTTGCTGATCGTCACGCTTTGTACTTCGAATACGCTGGCGTCAACCTCTGAGTACAACTGGGCAATGCGCCCGATGCACAGTTCTATCAGTTGTTCGCCGATTTTCGAGTACGACTTGATTGCCTGCTCGATTTGAGGATTCGTTTCACGTTCCTTCAATGCTTTGAGCGCTTGCAGGTTCTCACGCAACTCGTCCGTTTGAAGGGCCGTGATTGCTCCAGTAATGCTGTTGGCAATCTGTTGGTCTGTGCGCCCGATGGCACTGTTGAGGTCGATCAGTTCATCGCTTAAAGCTTTTATATACAAATCGGCGGAGCCGACAATGGCTTGATAGCGGATGGCCTCGCGGCTTTCCCGGATATTGGCCAAATCAGGAGACAGGTAAACAGGGAGTGTCATGAAAAAATCCTTTTTTTAAAGTTTGTGAGACTTCAGTCGAACGCCGAAATCAGTGCGTTGGCATTTGTCTGAATGGTTTTCCAGTTCTTTAAAACTACCCGCAAACTCGAAACGAAACTCCTGAGGGTCAGGTATTCGTGCATGCCCATCACTTTGTTTTTGGAGGCGCTGATGTATTCAGAGATGGATACCCACAACGTTTCAATCTGCGAAGTACCTTGAATCGCTCCATCGACGTAGATCAAAAGGCTTTCCAGATCCGTGTGAAGTTGTAGAAGAGTGCCGGCGAGAATGTCTTTCTGTTTGGTCTGTTCTATCAGCAGGTTTTTTTGCTTTTGCAATGGTGCAATATTGATCGCCTGGTATTGCTCCGCGAGGAACAAAACAGCCGTGGGCAAGGGGCTGATGAATGCAAATAAGTGTGTGAAAAAACCTGGCTCCGATTCTCGGATTTTCTCATCCAGCCTCGCTTGGGCTTCGTCGATGGCTGCGTTCAATTCAGTGATCTGGCGGTTGATTTCACTGTTGTTAGCCAGCTTCAGTTTGCTGCCGAGGCCAATCGCTACGTCATTGTTGAGCTCGGATTTGAAGTTTCTCAAACGCAGGATCAGCTCATCGCTATTGATTTTTTTCTCATCAATGGAGCTGGCAATAAACACCAGCGATTCTTGGATCGAGCCAAAGCGGTTTTTTTCTTTTGTGCCGATTTCCAGAGGTGGCAGGCTGTTTATCTCCTCCTCGGTGAGGGTTTCAAGGGTGCCGATATAATCGATATAGCCGGGCATTGATACAATCGCATCAATGATTTCTTCGCCGAAACTTTCGAGGTCTTCGGAAAAAGTCGCCAGACTGCCGCCGACTCTTTTCATCGAAGACTCAATGTCGTTCCACGAGTTGGCATTGTTGATGATCGTGTGATTCAACTCAACAATGTCAAACGGTTCGAGGCCAACAATTCCGGTGTGTTTTGTTTGCAGCAGATGCTCTACCGCTTCGAGGGTGCGCGGCAGAAGTTTGGCTGTTGAAATGTAGTTGTTGATTTTTTTGATATCGTTTTTGGTAATTAGCTTGACTGGACTTGGCTGCATTTATCAGTTCCCTTTGGGGCGTATTTGAGTCGCTAGCTTAAGTCCGGTTTTGCAGATTGGTATATAACTTGTGTGTGTCCCGTTGTTGTTTATGATTTGTGATGTTTTGGTTTTTTTTGAATAAAAAAACCCGTGCCTGAGCACGGGTTTTTAATGCTGCGTTTGGCTTTACACGTAATACGACTTCAACGGTGGAAAGCCATTGAACTCAACCGCGCTGTAACTGGTGGTGTAAGCACCGGTCGACAACCAGTACAACCGGTCACCAATCGCCAGGTTCAGCGGCAAACCGTACTTGTAGTTTTCATACATGATGTCGGCGCTGTCGCAGGTCGGGCCGGCGATGACCACTTCTTCCATTTCGCCTTTCTTCTCGGTCCAGATCGGGAACTTGATCGCTTCGTCCATGGTTTCGATCAGGCCGGAGAACTTGCCCACATCGGTGTACACCCAGCGTTCAACAGCCGTGCGCGACTTGCGTGCGACCAGTACCACTTCGCTGACCAGAATACCGGCGTTGGCGATCAACGAACGGCCTGGCTCCAGAATGATTTCCGGCAGGTCATCACCAAAATCTTCTTTGAGGAAGCGGATGATTTCTTCGGCGTAGGTTTCCAGGCTGTTGGTGCGGGTGATGTAGTTGGCCGGGAAGCCACCGCCCATGTTGATCAGCTTGAGATGGATGCCGTCTTCTTCTTTCAGACGCTCGAAGATCACTTTGACCTTGGCGATCGCTGCGTCCCAGACGCTGATGTCGCGCTGCTGCGAACCAACGTGGAAGGAGATGCCGTAAGGCACCAGGCCGAGGTCGCGAGCGAGGATCAGTAGATCCATGGCCATGTCGGTCTGGCAGCCGAATTTGCGCGACAGTGGCCAGTCAGCCGTGGTCGAGCCTTCGGTGAGGATGCGGACGTAGACTTTCGAGCCCGGTGCAGCCTTGGCGATGTTGCGCAGGTCGGCTTCGGAGTCGGTGGAGAACAGACGCACACCCTTCTCGTAGAAGTAGCGGATGTCCTTGGATTTCTTGATGGTGTTGCCGTAGCTGATACGGTCGGCGCTGACGCCGCGATCCATCACTTTGTCCAGCTCATAGATGGAGGCGATGTCGAAGCTCGAGCCTTTCTCTTTGAGCAGGTCGATGATCTCGACGGCCGGGTTGGCCTTGACCGCGTAGTAGACCTTGGCGAATTCGAAACCGGCGCGCAGGTCATCGTAGGCCTGGCTGATCATCGCGGTGTCGATCACCACGAACGGGGTTTCCTGTTTGTCGGCAAACGCCTTCATTTTGTCAAAAGTGGCGCGCGCGAAATAGTCTTCGACATTGATCGACATGCTGGGAGCTCCTATGGGCAAACTCGTAAAAACAATGGGTGCAAATGAACGCCCTCCGTATCCCCACTTTGGTTCGCCTACTTCCCAAGGCATGTCGCCGAAAGCAAAAAGGCCACGGGTGGTTTTACCCTTGGCCTTGCTGTCTCGTCGTCAGTACTTGAGCCGGATGGATCGTTTCCAGCATGGACGTTCGGCGCGAACTTTAGGGCGTGAGGGGCCTGAGATCAACTAAAAATGTCGCGTTTTTGCACGCTTCTGACGTGCGTCGCTTTGATCACTCTTTGTAGCCGACCGAGATGACGGACAGATGTTCCCCCGAGAATTTTGAAGTGTTAAAAATACCTGCACGTTCGCGGATTATGTCGGCGCAGTCGTGGGTAAGTGTGATGGCGGCAACATCGGCGACGTTGGCGGCGAGAGGTGGGCTTGAAGGGGGTTTTGGCTGTTTTGAAAAGTGTTTTTCACCTGCTGTTTGATCGGTGTGTGTTGAGATTCTTTTCCGCCTCGCGGATGAAGAAAAAATCACGCGATCCTGTAGGAGTGAGCCTGCTCGCGATCACTTTTTTACAGCTAACATTTTCATTGACTGGAGTTGCGCTATCGCGAGCAGGCTCGCTCCTACAGGTTTTGTATTTTTGTCGGGGTGATTGATGTTTTCCGCGCTGGATTCGCGTGTCAGTAGTCCACTTCGTTTTTAATTCTGATTAGTTCTCATAACCTGTCAGTTGTGACAGGTGTCGGCTGCGTCGCATATCAATACAGTCATTCCTTCCATTGGAGGTGCCAAGGAATGACAAGGCTATTAGGGTTATTGCTGTTTACGTTGCTCTCAGCGTGCGCGGGTAGCGGGGGAGGTGATCTCGCTCAGGTGAAGAGTTTACGAGTATCGGGCGAGCAGACTGCTGT
Source organism: Pseudomonas sp. NPDC088885 (assembly GCF_044750025.1). Taxonomy (NCBI): domain Bacteria; kingdom Pseudomonadati; phylum Pseudomonadota; class Gammaproteobacteria; order Pseudomonadales; family Pseudomonadaceae; genus Pseudomonas; species Pseudomonas sp. NPDC088885. The sequence continues at coordinate 29,636 of NZ_JBIVJB010000038.1, forward strand.
AGACCTGACGCGTCGGTACAACGATCAAGCCAGTGCCTGTCGCCCGTTCAATCCGGCTACTGCGTTCGAGTGTTCTGGCGTGCTCATCAGAGGAACGGCGCACTCGACGCAGTATCATTCTTGGAACCCCAATCCCAGTGCCAATGGAGTATCGGCCTCGTTTTTACGAAGCGACGCGAATTTCACCAATTTTTATATCTATACAAACGGTTTCATCTTTTATCCGGCGCAGGCAGCTCCTGCGGGCAAAAGGAAGATTGCCATGCTTTGCTTCTTTCCTCGGGATGGTGCCTCTAACGTCAGGGAAGATCAGGGGTGCGGACAAAGTCCTGCCGGCCCTACCAGTCGTGAGTGCCAGTCCCAAGGGATCAATTCTGCGGAGCAATGGGTCGAGCACTATAAGAAGTACGGCAGCTACACGCAGATGTGCGGTTTGAATGTGCGGGATGGTTTAGGCGAGAACGCGGTGATTGCTTTCAATGAGGGCCTGAAAGCTCAGCGGCTTGTGTTCGATGCTGCACTTGATAACTACAACGAACTCAGAATGGCGAAGTGGGAACAGGACATTGGTCACGTCCTGCCGATCCAGGCGTTCTTTTATCTGGTTGATAGAGGCAAGGCTGCCGCGCAATATGATCAAAAAAACTTTTTGACTCAAACGGGTATATCGCTGCCGATTATTTTCATTCGGTTATCGCCGACGCCGCAGGAGCCAGCAACGTTTCGATTCATTGCCGAAGACCAGGCGATTCCCCTCGACCCGTCGTAGTGGCAACCGATGCGCGGACAGCTGAAGAGCTGCCCGCGCATTTCCATCAGGCGACCACTGCCTCAGCCGGCGAGACGATACTGGTCCTCATCCCGCGCGAGCGACCGGAACTCAAGTAAGCCGCAATCGACTCCTGCGTCACCTCACCGAGGAACACTCGCTCGGCGTCCATCACCGGCAGCCACGAACGGTTGAACTCGTACATGCGCGACAACAGAATGCGCAGATGCTCGTCGTACGCGGCGGTGGCGTTGAATTCACGCAGGAACTGCGCGCAAGTGCCGGTCTGACGGTGCAGATCACGACGACGCACATAGCCCAGTGCCTTGTTGTCGGCACAAGTGACGACGACGTAGCGACGGTCATGTTCGTCCATCAATTCCAGCGCATCGGCCACGGGCGTTTCCGGGCTTACCGATGGCGCGTTGTCCGCCGCATCTTCCGCTTTGACCAACAGCAGACGCTTGAGCGTGCTGTCCTGGCCAACGAAGTTGCTGACAAAGTCGTCCGCCGGGTGCGCGAGCAGCGTGTCCGGGTGATCGATCTGCAGCAGTTTGCCGGCGCGGAAAATCGCGATCTTGTCGCCGAGTTTGATGGCTTCGTCGATGTCGTGGCTGACCATGATCACGGTCTTGTTCAGCGCGCGCTGCATCTCGAAGAATTCGTTCTGGATCATCTCGCGGTTGATCGGGTCGACCGCACCGAACGGCTCATCCATCAGCAGCAGCGGCGCATCCGCCGCCAGTGCACGGATTACGCCGATGCGCTGTTGCTGACCACCGGACAATTCACGCGGATAACGATGCAGATACTGCTTGGGCTCAAGCTTGATCATGCTCATCAACTCGCGGGCGCGGTCGTGGCATTTCTGTTTGTCCCAGCCGAGCAGTTTCGGCACGACGACGATGTTCTCTTCGATGGTCATGTTCGGGAACAGACCGATCTGCTGGATCACGTAACCGATGTTGCGACGCAGGGTCACTTCGTCGAGATCGGTGGTGTCTTCACCATTAATGAGGATCTTGCCCGAGGTCGGTTTGATCAGGCGGTTGATCATTTTCAGCGTGGTGCTTTTGCCGCAACCCGATGGCCCGAGGAACACACAGATTTCGCCTTCATTGACGGTCAGGCTCACCGAATCCACGGCTTTGACGTCTTTGCCGTTGCTTTGGAAAGTTTTGCTGAGGTTTTGAAGTTCGATCATTTGAGGAGTCCTTTTGGAGTCAACGAGCGTTGCAGCCATTGGAGAAACAGGTCAGCGAAAATGGCCAGAAGACTGACCAGCAGCGCGCCGACGATCAGCATCGACATGTCACTGCGGCTGATGGAAGCGAGGATCAACACACCGAGGCCGCCGGCGCCGATGGTCGCGGCAATGGTCATCACGCCGATGTTCATCACCACGGCGGTGCGCACGCCGGCGAGGATGACCGGTACGGCGATTGGCAGTTCGACCATGCGCAGGCGCTGGCCGAAGGTCATGCCGATGCCGCGTGCGGCTTCACGAATGCCGGGTTCGACGCCGGTGAGGGCGAGGTAGGTGTTGCGCATGATCGGCAGCAGTGAATAGAGGAACACGGCGGTGATCGCCGGCATCGGGCCGAGGCCCTGACCGAACTTCGAGTAGAACGGCAGCAGCAAACCGAACAGCGCAATCGACGGCACGGTCAGCAGCACGGTGGCGCTGGCCTGTAGCGGGCCGGCGAGGCTCGGGAAGCGCGTCATCAAAATGCCCAGCGGCACGCCGACGACAATCGCCAACGTTACAGCGATGCCGACCAGGGTGATGTGCTGCCAGGTCAGGTGCATCACCTGTTGCCAGTCGAGATGGGAAAAGGCGTTGAAGAATTCCATGACTTTTCCTCCTTTAATTCAGCGGATGTTGGCGCAGGAAATCGGCGGCAACGGACGATGGGCTTTCATGATCGACATCGACCCGCGCGTTAAGCTGGCGCATGGTTTCGTCGTCGAACAGTTCGGCCAGCGGCTTGAGTTGCTCGGCCAGTTTCGGGTTGGCGTCCAGCGTTGCCTGACGCACTACCGGTGCGGCGGTGTAGTCGGGGAAGTAATGTTTGTCGTCTTCCAGCAGTTTCAGGCCGAAGGCGCTCAAGCGACCGTCAGTGGTGTAGACCAGACCGGCAAACACCTGACCGTTGCGCAACGCCGTGTAAACCAGCCCGGCATCCATCTGGCGGATGTTCTTGCGGGTCAGGTTCATGCCGTAGAGGTCGACCATGCCGATCAGACCGTCGGAGCGGTTGGCAAACTCGGTGTCCAGCGCCACCAGATGATTGGTCTTGGCTTCAGCGCGCAGCACCTCGTTCAACTGGCTGATGTTGGTGATCTGCGGATATTCCTCAGCGACTTTTTTCGGCAGCGCGAGGGCGTAGGTGTTGCTGAATTTCGACGGCGTCAGCCAGATCAGGCCTTTTTTGGCGTCGAGTTCTTTCACCCGGGCGTAGGACTGAGCGCTGTCGAGTTTCTCGGTGACATGGTTGTAAGCCACCAGCGACACGCCGGTGTACTCCCAGAGCAAGTCCAGTTGCCCGCTTTCGTGAGCGCTGCGGGCGAGGTTGCTGCCCAGACCGCCAGTGATCTGCGCGTCGTAGCCTTTGCTGCGCAGGTATTGCGCGGTGATTTCCGCGAGCAGGGTCTGCTCGGTGAAGACCCGGGCGCCGAGGCGAATCACCGGTTTGTCAGCGGCTTGCGCGATGCCGGCGAACAGCAGGGCGCTGCTCAGCATCAGGCTTAGAATCAAGCTAAATCGTTTCATAGGTATTCCTTCGCAAAAGCCTTAAGACGTGCGCAAACCGCGTTCCAGCCAGAGGCGGCTGGCGAGGGTGACGACGCCATCGAGCAGCAACGCGAGCAGTGCGGTGCACGCAGCGCCGAGTACCAGTTGCGGCTGATTGTTCAGGGCGATGCCGGGGAAAATCAGACTGCCGAGGCTGTTGGCGCCGATCAGGAATGCCAGCGGCGCGGTGCCGACGTTGATCGCCAGGGCCACACGCACACCGCCGACAATGATCGGCACGGCGTTGGGCAATTCGACTTTCCACAGCACTTGGCGCGGCGTCATGCCGATGCCGACGGCCGCTTCTTTAAGTGATCCCTGAACGTTTTTAAGGCCTTCGTAGGTGTTGCGCACAATCGGCAACAAGGAGGCGAGGAATAAAGCGAAGATCGCCGGGCCACTGCCAATGCCGAGGACGCCCAAGGCAATCGCGAGCACGGCCAGCGGAGGCACGGTGTTACCGATATTGAAGATTTGCATGAAGCGTTCGGCGCGCCCGACCATGGTCGGGCGACTGAGGAAGATGCCGGCGGGGATGCCCACGACAAGGGCGGCCAGCATTGAAGCGAGGACGAGAATCAGATGAGCTTGCAGGTAAAACAACAAATCGTCGCGGTAGTGTTCGATCGTGTTGATGCCGATCCAGTGGACCAGCAGGGCCAGGAGCGCGATCACCACCGCACCTCCCATCAGCCCTTTGCCATAGCGGATAGCCACAGGCGGACTCCTTTTTTTGTAGTCGGCAAACGCTCTCCCGTGTGGCATGCCATACATGGCTGCCGGGAATAAACGTTCGCGAGAAGCAGCTCCTTCAGCACCGGAAAAGCGGTCTGAAAGCGAGCCATGAGCGCAGCCTCGTCAGGCTAACTTGCTGATTTTTCAGCCCCTGACGAAAATTCGTAACAGGGGATGGACGTCTCCGAGCGCTGAAAGGTTCCCACATAAGATGCCATCTGGCCACCTGTAGGAGCTGCCGAAGGCTGCGATCTTTTGACTTTGTTCCAAGGCAACAGAGCAAAAGATCGCAGCCTGCGGCAGCTCCTACAGGGTTTTGCGGGCCCGAGGGACGGTGGTTCGGCGGTTACTTTTTAAGCTATACTCGCCGCCCTTTTTTGAATCACCGCCAGGCGATTTCCCATGACCAACCAGGCCGCCGAAGTCGCGAAACGCCGCACTTTCGCCATTATTTCCCACCCCGATGCCGGTAAAACCACGATCACCGAAAAGCTCCTGTTGATGGGCAAGGCGATTGCAGTGGCCGGTACGGTGAAATCCCGTAAATCCGATCGCCATGCGACATCCGACTGGATGGAGATGGAAAAGCAGCGGGGTATTTCCATTACCACGTCGGTCATGCAGTTCCCGTATCGCGAACACATGATCAACCTGCTCGACACCCCGGGCCACGAAGACTTCTCTGAAGATACTTATCGCACCCTGACGGCGGTCGACTCGGCGCTGATGGTGCTCGACGGCGGTAAAGGTGTTGAGCCGCGTACCATCGCGCTGATGGACGTCTGCCGTCTGCGTGACACGCCGATCGTCAGCTTCATCAACAAACTCGACCGTGACATCCGCGACCCGATTGAACTGCTCGACGAAATCGAAGCCGTTCTGAAGATCAAAGCCGCGCCGATCACCTGGCCGATCGGTTGCTACCGCGACTTCAAAGGCGTGTACCACCTGGCCGATGACTACATCATTGTTTACACCGCCGGCCACGGTCACGAGCGCACCGAAACCAAGATCATCGAGAAACTCGACTCCGACGAAGCCCGCGCACACCTGGGTGACGAGTACGACCGTTTCATCGATCAACTGGAGCTGGTTCAGGGCGCCTGCCACGAATTCAACCAGCAGGAATTCCTCGACGGTCAACTGACCCCGGTGTTCTTCGGTACGGCTTTGGGCAACTTCGGTGTTGACCACGTACTCGACGCCGTTGTCGATTGGGCCCCGCGTCCATTAGCCCGTGTCGCCAACGAACGTACCGTCGAGCCGGTTGAAGAGAAGTTCTCGGGCTTCATCTTCAAGATCCAGGCAAACATGGATCCCAAGCACCGCGACCGCATCGCCTTCATGCGCATTTGCTCCGGCAAGTACGAAAAAGGCATGAAGATGCGCCACGTGCGCACCGGCAAGGACGTGCGCATCGGCGACGCCCTGACGTTCTTCTCCTCCGAGCGTGAGCAGCTGGAAGAAGCGTTCGCCGGCGACATCATTGGTCTGCACAACCACGGCACCATCCAGATCGGCGACACCTTCAGCGAAGGCGAAACCCTCGGTTTCACCGGCATCCCGCACTTCGCCCCGGAACTGTTCCGTCGCGTTCGTCTGCGCGATCCGCTGAAATCCAAGCAGCTGCGTCAGGGTCTGCAACAGCTGGCCGAAGAAGGCGCAACGCAAGTGTTCTTCCCGGAGCGCAGCAACGACATCATCCTCGGCGCCGTCGGTGTGCTGCAGTTCGACGTGGTCGCGAGCCGTTTGAAAGAGGAATACAAGGTTGAGTGCTCGTATGAGCCGATCACTGTGTATTCCGCGCGCTGGATTGAGTGCAGCGACAAGAAGAAGCTTGAGGAGTTTTCCAACAAGGCTGTGGAGAACCTGGCGGTTGATGGAGGCGGTCATTTGACCTACCTCGCGCCGACACGGGTTAACCTGGCGTTGATGGAAGAGCGCTGGCCGGACGTGAAATTCCGGGCGACGCGTGAGCATCACTAAGTTCTGAACTGTTTTGTCCGAAGCCCCCAAGGTGTATGCCTTGGGGGTTTTTTATTGCCTTGGGTTTGGGGGTATATCCGTTTCTGCGGGAGTTTCTGATTACGGTTTCGCCCTTACGGCGACTCACTTTTTTTACAAACGCCTAAAAAAAGTAAGCAAAAAAACGCTTGCTCCTACGTACGGCCCGCTCGCTGGAGCTCGGGGTTCCTTCGCTCCGGGATCAATCCGGGCGCAGCGCCTACGGTTTGCTGCGCTGCACCTCCTCTCGCTGTGTTTGGCTTCGCCAAACGGTCGCTGCGCTCCCACGCCCGGATCAATCCCTCCACTCAGCCTTCCGATGTCGCCTGTGGATCAAGATCAAGAGCAGGCGAGCTGACACTCGGCCTATTGAGTGGTGAGGAGCACGGGTTTCGCTTTGGATTTGTGGTGTTTTTGCCCCTCATCGGAACGCCGCCCGCCCAGCCCTCTCCCGAGGAAGAGGGGGCCGATTTGTGAGCCTTTCAGAATCTGGGCCCGACTCGGTATCCCACGTCGGCCTACCTCTCCCAATCACCTCAGATCAGTCCCCTCTCCCTCCGGGAGAGGGTTAGGGTGAGGGGCTTTTGATCTCAAGTCGGTTTTTTGTAATCTCTCGATGTACTTGGCCACAACGTTTGGCTGGCCAGTACGGTGCTTGTGCTGTTTTAAAATCCGTTGACCCGCCAAGCCACTCGTTCGTCCACCCCGCACAACCCGTCACTTAGGTGATTCCGCTATCAGTGTTATTCAAAAGCAATCTGTGCAGCGAGGGCATTTCCACTCGGCCTTTAGCGTCCTATCTGGTGAACACGGCTGATCGGAACTAGATTTCACACAGCGCCAGTCAGGCACGTATGTCTCACCTGGATAAGGATGGAGTCGGCTATGAAGAGCAGATTGCTACGCGTTTTATTGCTATTGAAAGTGATGGTGATGCTGTCCCTCGGCACCGCGACGGCTTGGGCCGAGTGCGAGGATCATGATTCTCAAGCGTTCAACGGGCAGGTGGGGCACAGCGGCTTGATGCTCGCCAAATCCGAATCCGAGCCGGGCGATCAGGGGCAGGGCGGTGCCGCCGACGATGACGACTCGACCACCGACGAGCCGGACACCGATGATCCAGATGAGGGCGATAGCCAGACGTAGATCTAAGATCAAATAAACCCCTGGTTGCGATATCCCTGTAGGAGCTGCGGCACGCTGCGATCTTTTGATCTGAATTTTATCAATCAGTATCTAAAGATCGCAGCGTGCCGCAGCTCCTACAGTTTTAACAACGTGTTGCCGGGATCGAGCAAGATCGACTTATCGTTTGGAGCCGTTTATCAGATTATCAGGATTATGTAGAGATACCTGTCAGATATGACAGTAGACGAATCTTTATTGGGTAATTACAAATACATTCGTAATTTGAAGGTTTAAATATCAAACCCCCAATGGAAGGAATCTCATTATGATAAACAGTACGAGTACTCAAACGACAGGGCAAATGGTAGCGTCGGGCCTTAATGTTGAAGGCTTTGTAACCACTAATGTTCAAGCATATCAGCGTGGTTCTATAACCGGATTCGCTGGGGCTGAAAATTTATCAGGAGTTCTTCATACTCTTAATATTTACGTGGATGCGGAAGATGTTGTGGCGGGGACTACTTATGAAATAACAGCTGGGGGGATGTCGGGTAAAGCGAATGTGTTTTTCTCAACTGATGACGGAGTTTTATTCAGAGCTGACTCCGGGACGGTAAAGATTGAAATATTCGATAATGAACTTCAGAAGGCTGTTATCAAAGTTAAGGCGTTACAGCACAGTCATGATCAAGTGGAGGAAGTCGAGGTCTTGGTTGAAGCTGATTTTAAAGGATTTTTATAGTTTGGTATGAGGAGATTATTGGCGAGAAAAGCGTTGTATTGATGTCCGCTTCGTATTTTTTTGATAGGTAGAGAATCACTTTCGCACAGTTGCTGAATCAGATGAGGGTGATCTGTACACCGTTGAAGTCGAAGAGGATCAATACTGCCTCGCGATACTCCTGTGGAGCTGCGGCACGCTGCGATCTTTTGATCTGGATTTTATCAATCAGGATCTAAAGATCGCAGCGTGCCGCAGCTCCTACAGTTTTAACAACGTGTTGTCCGGATCGAGCAAGATCGACTTTTCGTATGGAGCCGTTTGTCAGATTATCAGGATTATGTAGAAACACCTGTCAGATATGACAGTAGACGGCTTGTCATGCAGTCATTACAAATACATTCGCAAACGGGTTTTTTTCTAAATGACTAAAAGGAATTGCATGATGAGCGCTGACGAAAGTAAAAAAACGACTGGGCAGTTACTGGCTAAGGGTACGTCCCAGGAGGGTTTCTCGACCAAGGATGTTCTGATATATCAAAATGTGTCCCACAAGGGTTTTAGTTTTGAGGGGCGTAATTACAAAAACGAGTGGCTAATTTTCTTTGTACATACGCTGGATATCAGAGCCGGTGAAAGTTACAGGATTGAGCAGTCTGGTTCCACTGGAACGGCGACAGCGCATTATCAGGCTTCTGCCGACGTTAAATATGACGGTATTTCCGGCTTCATCAAGTTTGTAAAGTTCGATAAATTGACCCAAGAAGCGGTCATCGAAGTTGAAGCAACGATCGCCAGAGTAAATAGCGATCTGAAGGAGATCGTGGTTAAGGGGGAGTTTTCTGGTTTTGAGGGCAGTAACTGACAGTGGCTAAATTATCAGCTCTGAAACATCACTGAATAAGCCTCCTGCTGTCTCGACTTTTGCACAGTCGAGACAGAAGGGGTTTATCAATAATTAACTCTGTTTGAAATTCAATCCCTGTGGGAGCGGGCTTGCTCGCGAAGGCGGCGTATCAGTCAACGAATAAAGTGACTGATACGACGCTTTCGTGAGCAAGCCCACTCCCACAGTTTTTGCATCATCCTTCAGATGTGCTTACGCAGCGCCGTCGAGGAATTGCTCGGCGTAGTGGCAACCCACCTGCCGGTTATCCAGCGGACGCAGTGCCGGTTCTTCGGTGCTGCAACGCTCGGTCGCTTACGGAGGAAGTGGGATTTGCTAAAAGCAACGAAATTACATCTTTTAGCATGCACCGTTTGTCGGAATCTGCGAATTAGGCATGAAAACCTGTCAGGAATGACAGTAGACAGCTTGTTACGCGACGGTTAAAAGTCCAGTTGCAAGCCAAATGTTTTTCAATAGCGAAAGGAATCAGATGATGAATGATAAAGCAGAGCTTGGTGTTAATAAAATGGTGGCAGTGGGTATTTCTGGCTCGGAGTTTTCGACCACTGATGTTCGAGTGGTTCGATCGACATTTGAATTCGAGATCGGAGGTTTTAAGGCGACAGAATCTCTGAAATTCACTGTTATAGCGGAAAGTTCTGCTATTCGCGAGGGCGCGGAGTTCCCTATTACTGAAAGTACAAGCATCCCGAATTCCGCCTACGCAGTTTATAAAAGTCCGACTGAGACCCTTAAAGGTATTTCAGGAAAAATTGTATTTTCTAAGTATGATGAAAATTCCCGGCGAGGCACTATTGTTGTGATGATGGAGATGGCGGGTTCAGAGGGCAAAAAAACGGTCAAAGCCGAAAGTGATTTTAGCTTTAGTTGATTGAAAGTAAAAATACTGAAAGCGTTGTCTTGATGTCCTCTTCGTATTTTTTTTTTGATATGTAGAAAATCACTTTCGCACTGTTGCTGAATCAGATGAGGGTGATCTGTACCCCGTTGAAGTCGAAGAGAATCAATATTAGCTCGCGATACTCGTGTAGGAGCTGCGGCACGCTGCGATCTTTTGATCTTTAACATCCAGATCAAAGGATCGCAGCGTGCCGCAGCTCCTACAGGTTTTGTGTCTCCTCGCAGGTTTTGCTTACGCCGCGCCGTCGAGGAATTGCTCGGCGTAGTGGCAAGCCACCTGCCGGTTATCCAGCGGACGCAGTGCCGGTTCTTCGGTGCTGCAACGCTCGGTCGCGTACGGGCAGCGCTTGTGGAAAGCGCAGCCCGGTGGCGGGTTCAGCGGGTTAGGCAGTTCGCCGACGATTTTGATTTTCGGCTTGTTCGGATCCGGGTGAATGGTCGGGGTCGCCGACAGCAGCGCCTGGGTGTACGGGTGCAGCGGGCGTTCGTAGATGTCGTTCTTCGGGCCCATTTCCACCGGGCGGCCGAGGTACATCACCATCACGTCATCGGCGACGTGTTGCACCACCGCCAGGTTGTGCGAGATGAACACATACGCGGTGTTGAACTCCTGCTGCAGATCCATGAACAGGTTGAGCACCTGTGCCTGAATCGATACGTCGAGTGCCGAAGTCGGTTCGTCCGCCACCAGCACTTTCGGTTGCAGCATCATCGCGCGCGCCAGGGCGATACGCTGACGCTGGCCGCCGGAGAACATGTGCGGATAACGCTGATAGTGCTCAGGACGCAAGCCGACCTGCTTCATCATTGCCTGAACTTTCTCGCGACGTTCAGCGGCGGAGAGGTTGGTGTTGATCAGCAGCGGTTCGCCGAGCTGGTCACCGACTTTCTGCCGTGGATTCAACGAGGCGTACGGGCTCTGGAACACCATCTGCACGTCTTTGCGCAGTTGCTTGCGCTGAGCCTTGTCGGCGCCGGCGACTTCCTGCCCGGCGATTTTCAACGAGCCGGACGAAGGCTCTTCAATCAGCGTCAACGCACGGGCGAGGGTGGATTTGCCGCAACCCGACTCGCCTACAACAGCGAGGGTCTTGCCGGCTTCCAGTTCGAACGACACGCCGTTGAGGGCGCGCACGGTCGCGTGGCCCTTGAACAGGCCACGGGAGACTTCGTAGTGACGGGTGAGGTCGCGGGCGGTAAGTACGACGGCCATTACGCCACCTCCTGGTTCAGCGGGTAGAAGCAGCGGGCGAGGCTGTGGGCTTTCGGATCAAGGCCTGGACGCTGCGCGCGGCAGCTGTCCTGCACGTACGGGCAACGCGGCGACAGCAGGCAACCCTGCGGACGGTCGTAACGGCCCGGGACGATGCCCGGCAGGGTCGACAGACGTGAGGCGCCGAGGCTGTGCTCGGGAATCGCCTTGAGCAGCGCTTCGCTGTACGGGTGCGCCGGGATGTCGAACAGTTGCGGCACCTGACCGACTTCAACGGCTTGGCCGGCGTACATCACGCAGACGCGCTGGGCGGTTTCAGCCACGACCGCGAGGTCGTGGGTGATCAGCACCAAGCCCATGTTCTGTTCTTTCTGCAACGCCAGCAGCAGATCCATGATCTGTGCCTGAATCGTCACGTCCAGCGCAGTGGTCGGTTCGTCGGCGATCAGCAGTTTCGGCTCGCCGGCAATCGCCATGGCGATCGCGACGCGCTGGCTCATACCGCCGGACAGTTGATGCGGGTAGGCGTCCATACGGCTGGCGGCGCCCGGGATTTCGACTTTTTCCAGCAGTTCGATCGCACGTTTGCGCGCTTGCTTGCCGGACATTTTCAGGTGCAGACGCAGCACTTCTTCGATCTGGAAACCGACGGTGTAGCTCGGGTTCAGCGCGGTCATCGGATCCTGGAAGACCATCGACAGGTCTTTGCCGACGATTTGCCGACGCTGACGATTGCTCAGCTTGAGCATGTCTTTGCCGTCGAAGTTGAGCGAGTCAGCGGTGACGATGCCGGGATGCTCGATCAGGCCCATCAGCGCCATCATGGTCACGGATTTACCCGAACCCGATTCGCCGACGATGGCCAGTACTTCGCCTTTGTCGACTTTCAGGTCGAGGCCGTCGACCACCGGGGTCGCGGTCTTGTCGCCGAAGCGAACGTTGAGATTCTTGATTTCTAGCAGTGACATGGGAATCTCCTCAGGCGGCGTTCTTGAGTTTCGGGTCGAGCGCATCGCGCAGACCGTCGCCCATCAAGTTGATTGCCAGCACGCTGAGCACAATGGTCAACCCAGGC
>NZ_JBIVJB010000039.1:0-21671 GCF_044750025.1 Pseudomonas sp. NPDC088885
CAGTCATCGGTGACCGAGATGGTTGTGGTGCCCAGACGGGCATCGGGCAGGTTGACGAACTTCTCGAAAGGTACGGCGTAAGCTTTCATTCTTCTTGTCTGCCTTTAAATAAGTGGCTGGGGATGCTTGCAGGGCCCTGGGAAACACAAGCGTTCTAGAGGTTTCTCGGGCCAGGCTTGCTAAAGAGTCAGTAAACGGAACAGGGCAATCTTGTTGATCTCCGCCAGCGCGCATTTGAACTCGGTGTCTTGCGAGTTGTGAATGCGCGTTTCGAACGCCGCGAGGATCTGATGCCGGTTGCTGCCTTTTACCGCCATGATGAAGGGAAACTTGAACTTGGCTTTGTAGGCGTCGTTCAGCTCGGTGAAGCGCTGGAACTCTTCGGCCGTGCATTGGTGAATACCGGCGCCAGCTTGTTCATTGGTGCTGGCTTCGGTCAGTTGGCCCTGGACGGCGGCTTTGCCGGCCAGGTCCGGGTGAGCGTTGATCAGGGCCAGCTGACTGGCGTGATCGGCGCTCAACAGGATGTCGCTCATGCGCTGGTGCAGGGTTTCGATCTCGTCGATCGAAGCGTCCACGCCCAGGTCGTAAGCCTTCTCGGCCACCCATGGCGAATGTTCGTAGATGTCGGCGAAAGCTTTGACGAAAGCGTCGCGGCTCAGGGTCGACGGTTGCAGGGTTTGAAAGCGGCTCATTTGGCGGCCCCTTGGTACGGCTGGGTTTCGTGCCAGTGACGCGCGATGTCGACGCGACGGCTGAACCACACCTGTTCATGACTTTTGGCGTATTCGATAAAGCGTTTGAGCGAAGCGATGCGACCCGGACGGCCGATCAAGCGGCAGTGCAGACCGATCGAGAGCATTTTCGGTGCTTCAGCGCCTTCGGCGTAGAGCACGTCGAACGCGTCTTTGAGGTATTCGAAGAAGTCGTCACCCTTGTTGAAACCCTGTACTTGCGTGAAGCGCATGTCGTTGGTGTCGAGGGTGTACGGGATCACCAGATGCGGCTTGCCGGTCGGGTTGTTCGGTTCCCAGTAGGGCAGGTCGTCGTCGTAGGTGTCGCAGTCGTAGAGGAAACCACCTTCTTCCATGACCAGGCGACGGGTGTTCGGGCCAGTGCGGCCGGTGTACCAGCCCAGTGGGCGCTCGCCGGTGATTTCGGTGAGGATGCGGATCGCTTCGAGCATGTGCTCGCGTTCCTGCGCTTCGTCCATGTACTGATAGTCGATCCAGCGGTAGCCGTGGCTGCAGATTTCGTGGCCGGCATCGACCATCGCGCGGATCACATCCGGGTGGCGCTGAGCGGCCATGGCCACGGCGAAGATGGTCAACGGAATGTCGAATTCCTTGAACAGTTTCAGGATCCGCCAGACGCCGGCACGGCTGCCATACTCGTAAAGCGATTCCATGCTCATGTTGCGCGCGCCTTGCAGCGGCTGAGCAGCAACCATTTCAGACAGGAAGGCTTCGGATTCTTTGTCGCCGTGCAGAATGTTGCGCTCGCCGCCTTCTTCGTAATTGAGCACGAAGGACAGGGCGATGCGGGCATTGCCCGGCCAGTGTGGGTGAGGAGGGTTACTGCCGTAACCGATCAGGTCGCGTGGGTAGTCAGCGCTCACTGCAGTCTTCCTTCTTATTCATGACTTGTTCAAAGTCGGGATTTTGTGGCGGCCTGGCGGTGAGTGAACAGGCTGGCGTCACAGCGATGGGCTGATTGTATACAACTTTAATCGCAATTTGTAAGCCTGAATTTTCGCATTTTTCACCGACTGTCATCTTTTACTGCTATTGGCGTGAGCCTGCAAGAAACCTGCCTGACCCGTCAGCTTATGGATAGGAGGTTCAATGAATAGGCGCGTTGCTGGCAGATCAAGGGGAAACGCCCGAATGGCGGGGGTGATGTGAAAAATGTCGTTTTTATTGTGTACAATTTTTTTGAAAAGTGTCTTAATCAGTCGCTCGCCGCAGCTTTTCGTGCTCCGAATCGGTGCGGTCTCCTTTTCAACTGACTTCGGGAGGCGCGAAGTCTGACTGCTTCCACGCAGGCAGGCGCGCAGAATCAATGGGACGTTTGACAACACACGTTTTGGACGCTGCACACGGTTGCCCGGGCAGTTCGATCAAGGTCGAGCTGTACCGCGTTGAAGGTTCGCAACTGGAATTGGTCGCCAGTGCGATTACCAACAGCGATGGCCGGGTCGATGCACCGCTGCTGCAAGGCGATGACTATCGTACCGGCGTTTATCAGGTTCAGTTTCACGCGGGCGATTACTACCGCGCCCGTGGTGTTCAGTTGCCGGAACCGGCCTTTCTGGACGTGGTTGTGCTGCGCTTCGGCATCTCTGCCGAACAGGATCACTACCATGTTCCGTTGCTGATTTCGCCGTACAGCTATTCCACGTACCGGGGCAGCTGACCCCCAAGCAGCTGCCCCCACCGGGAAGCGACTGCGCATATAGCTTCTTTGGTCTTTCGCCCGCCCACACTGCGGGCTTTTTTTCGTCCTTGAGAAAGTGGTGTCTGGTCTGACGCCTTCGCGAGCAAGCCCGCTCCCACAGGTGGAACGCATTCCAAATGTGGGAGCGGGCTTGCTCGCGAAGCTTTGGCTGTTAGCGGCTCAACAGGGATGCAGCACCCGCACCACTGAACAACCCGGCACTGATCCGGTTAAACCAACTCTGCCCCTTGCCACTGCGCAGATACCGCGCCGCCCCATGCGCACCCAGCCCGTAAGCCAGTTTGCAGCACAGATCAAGCACCACCCAGGTGGCAATCATGATCAGCAACTGCGGCAGGAACGGCTGCTGCGCGCTGAGGAACTGCGGCAGAAACGCGGCGAAGAACAGGATGTCCTTCGGATTGCTCGCGCCCAGCACAAATGCGCGCCCGAACAAGGTGCGAAAGCGCGGAGTCGGTGCTGCCTGAGGCACTTCCGCGCCCACCGATGGCTGGCGCGATTGCTGCCAGCTCTGCCAGGCGAGGTAGAACAGGTACAGCGCACCGACGATTTTCAACGCACTGAACAACTGCTCCGACGCCAACAGCAGGGCGCCCAGTCCCAGCGCCGAAGCACTGAGCAAACAGATCGACGCAATCACGCCACCCAAAAACGCCGGGTAAGAACGGCGCAGACCGTAATTCAGACTGTTGCTGATCATCAGCAATGACAGTGGCCCCGGAATCAGGATCACCACCAACGCAGCGCCGCTGAACAGCAGCCAGGTTTCCAGACTCATCACTTTCCTCCTTTTTTGTTGTACTGAAAAATGCACAAAAGCCCCACCCGTGAGGGTGAGGCCGTTTTGAAGCCTGAACCGCGTAGCGCTTACAGGAAGATGAACTTGGCGATGAAGATCGCGCAGAGCACCCACAGGCTCACGGAGATTTCCTTGTACTTGCCGGTACCGGCCTTCAGCGCCACGTAGGTGATGAAGCCCAGTGCGATACCGTCGGCGACCGAGAAGGTCAGCGGCATCATGATGGCGGTGACGATTGCCGGGATGGCATCGGTGGCTTCGTCCCACTCGATGTGGGCCATGCCGCCCATCATCAGCATTGCTACGTAGATCAATGCACCGGCGGTGGCGTAAGCGGGAATCATGCCGGCCAGCGGTGCGAAAAACATTGCCGCTATAAATAGCACACCTACGGTCACTGCGGTAAGACCAGTCCGACCACCAGCGGCCACACCGGCAGCACTTTCTACATAACTGGTGACGGGCGGAACGCCGACCACCGCACCGAATACGCTGGAAGCACTGTCGGCTTTCATCGCGCGGGAGAGGTTTTCGATGCGACCGTCAGCGCCGACCAGATTGGCGCGCTGAGCAACGCCCATCAGCGTACCGGCGGTATCGAACATGTGTACAAAGAGGAAGGCCAACACCACGCTGATCATGCTGACGTTGAATACGCCGGCCACGTTCATCGCCATGAAGGTCGGCGCCAGGCTTGGCGGCGTCGACATGATCCCTTCGTAATGCACGATGCCCAGACCCCAACCGGCGAGGGTCACGGTGATGATGCTGATGAGGATCGCGCCGAAGATTTTGTGGTAGCTGAGGATCGCAATCATCAGGAAGCAGATGGCGGCGAGCAGCGGGCCGGGCTCACGCAGGGAGCCGAGCTTGATCAGCGTCGCCGGGCTGTCGACGACAATGCCAGCGGTTTTCAGGCCGATCAGACCGAGGAACAAGCCCACACCAGCACCCATCGCAAAGCGCAGGCTGACCGGAATACTGTTGAGCAGCCACTCACGAATCCGCGAGAAGGTCAGGATCATGAACAACACGCCGGAAACAAACACCGCACCCAGCGCGGTTTCCCAGTTGTAGCCCATGGTGCCGACCACGGTGTACGTGAAGAACGCGTTGAGGCCCATGCCTGGCGCCAGGCCGACTGGCCAGTTGGCGTAAAGGCCCATCAACAGGCAGCCCAGTGCGGCGGCGATACAGGTGGCGACGAACGCCGCACCGTGGTCAATCCCGGCATCGGCCATGATGTTCGGGTTGACGAAGATGATGTAAGCCATGGTGATGAAGGTTGTCAGACCGGCAATCAGCTCGGTCTTCACCGTGGTGCCATGCAAGCTGAGTTTGAACAAGCGCTCCAGCAGGCCAGTGCGTAATGGCGGCGAGAGATCCAGCGTCGATGCTTCGGATTTGCGGCTTTCCACAGCGAGTACTCCTCAAGAGTTTTATTGTTATTTCCAGGGCCGGACCCATGAGGGGTGGCAGCGGCCCTTTGAGGCACTTGCGAATTTGTTGACCATGCGGTCAGGAACTCGCACGCTGTGGATTATGCTTTTGTGTACAAATAAAGCAAATATTGTTTTTGGTTTTGTTTACGAAAGTTCCATTGATAGGGATATATCGCCTTTGAGGGCCCCTTCGCGAGCAAGCTTTGCTCCTACAAGGCAACTCAAACCGTAGGAGCAAAGCTTGCTCGCGAAGAGGCCGGCCCATTCAATCGAGGACTGTCTGACTGTTCCCCAGCGCCAGATTCACCGCCAACCACCCATTCACCGCCGCCTCCCCAGCCTCGGCAAACACCCGCTCCAGCAACTTCACCTGCTCACGCCGCAACGCCTGCTCAAACTTCGCGCCTTCTGCCGTCAATTCCAGCAGCCGTTTTCGCTTGTCTGCCTCCGACGCCACGCTGTCGACCAGGTGCATTTCCTGCAACTGCCGCAGCGGCATGTTCAGCGCCTGCTTGCTCACGCCGAGCAACCCAAGCAATTCCTTCACACTCAAATTCGGATAACGCGCGATGAAAAACACGATGCGCTGATGCACCCGCGACAACCCGCGGCGCTCGAGCATTTCGTCAGCCTTGGCGGTGAACGCCTGATAGCCGAAGAAAAACGCTTCCATCGCCTGTTGCTGGCTCGTTGGGTTTTTAAGGTCAAGCATGTTGACGTACTCGCTCAAGCTGTCGTAATTTCAGTCAACCAGTTTGACTCATTTTAAACCACCCTCGCTACCGGTGACCTCCATGGCTTTTTCCGAACGTGTCTCGCGCCTTAAAAGTTCTTTGATCCGTGAAATTCTCGCCGCCGCCCAGCGTCCTGAGGTGATGTCGTTCGCCGGCGGTTTGCCCGCCGAAGCCATGCTGCCGAAAGTCGAATGGGCGGACATGCCGCTGGCGCTCGGCCAATACGGCATGAGCGAAGGCGAACCGGCGTTGCGCGAAGCGTTGGCGGCGGAGGCGAGGGCGCTCGGTCTGGATTGTCAGGCCAGTCAGGTATTGGTGGTCAGCGGCTCCCAGCAAACCCTCGATCTGGCGGCCAAGCTGTACATCGACAAAGGCACGGAAATTCTGCTCGAAGCGCCGACCTATCTGGCCGCACTGCAAATCTTCCAGTTGTTCGGCGCCGATTGCCTGACCGTGCCGCAAGAGTCCGACGGCCCGAACCTGGCGCACTTGCGCAATCGACTGGAGCAGCATCGTCCGGCGTTCATCTACCTGATCCCGACTTTTCAGAATCCATCAGCCGTGCGCTACAGCGAAGCCAAACGCGCAGCAGTCGCCGCATTGCTCGATGAATTCGGCGTGACCTTGATCGAAGACGAGCCCTACCGCGAACTGACCTTCGACGGCGGCAGCGCCAAACCGATTGCCGGACGCTTGCAGAAATCCAGCTGGATCTACACCGGCACCGTGTCGAAAACCCTGCTGCCGGGTTTGCGCGTTGGCTACTTGATCGCCAGCCCGGATCTGTTTCCGCATTTGCTCAAACTCAAGCAATCGGCGGATCTGCACACCAACCGCATCGGCCAATGGCAGGCGCTGCAATGGATCGGCACAGAGAAATATCAGCAGCATTTGAGTGAGTTGCGTGGGTTCTACCGGCAGCGGCGCGATGCCTTCCAATCGGCACTGGAAACGCACTTTGCCGATTTGGCAGATTGGAACATGCCGCAGGGCGGGCTGTTTTTCTGGCTGACGTTGAAGCAACCGCTGGATACGCGAACGCTATTGAATGAGGCGTTGGCCAATGATGTGGCGTTTATGCCGGGCGAGCCGTTCTTCCCGGAGCCGGATAATCATCATGGGCATTTGCGTTTGAATTTCAGCCATATTGATCCGGCGCGGCTGGATGAAGGGTTGAAGCGGCTGGCGGCGGTGGTGCGGCAGGCGCAGATAAATAAAGCGGCGTGATAAAAACAAATAAACCGGCTCAAGGGCCGGTTTATTTTTGTCTGGGATTTTAGGTGCCTGGGAGGGCCTCTTCGCGAGCAAGCCCGCTCCCACAGGGGAATGCATTTCAAATTGTGGGAGCGGGCTTGCTCGCGAAGGCGTCAGTCAGCACGACAAAAAAATATCAGACCGCAGCAAATCGCTTATCCAGATAATCAATAATCACCTTCGACTCATACATCCACGTCGTCTGCCCATTCTCTTCAATGCGCAGGCAAGGCACTTTGATCCGGCCGCCCTGTTCCAGCAGCGCCTGGCGATCCTGCTCATTGTTCTTCGCATCCTTCAGCGCCACCGGCACATTCAGACGACGCAACGTACGGCGGGTTTTCACGCAGAACGGGCAGGCGTGAAACTGATACAGGGTCAGATCTTTCGCGGCAGCGTCCACTTGAGCCTGAGCAGCGGCGGGGCGCTTTTTCTTGCCCGGACGGGTGAGGAAGTCGATGAAGATAACCAGTTGGCCGAGGCCGACACGAAGCGCTTTGACGAACACGTTGAAAGCCTCACGGTGCAGATTGAGAAAGGCGCGCAGCTTACCCGATTTTTCACGGGCGAAAAAAAACCGGCGATGAATGCCGGTTTTTTTCGTGCTGCGCGTTACTTGATCAGGCTGAGAAACTCGCTGCGGGTGGCAGCGTTTTCACGGAACTCACCGAGCATCACCGAAGTGATCATCGACGAATTCTGCTTCTCGACACCGCGCATCATCATGCACATGTGCTTGGCCTCGATCACTACGGCAACGCCCAGTGCGCCGGTTACTTGCATGATGGCGTCGGCGATCTGGCGGCTGAGGTTTTCCTGAATCTGCAGACGACGCGCGTACATGTCGACGATGCGCGCAACCTTCGACAGGCCCAGCACTTTGCCGCTCGGGATGTACGCAACGTGCGCCTTGCCGATGAACGGCAGCATGTGGTGTTCGCACAACGAGTACAGCTCGATGTCCTTGACCAGCACCATTTCGCTGTTGTCGGAGCTGAACAGGGCACCGGTGGTGACCTCTTCAAGCGTTTGTTCATAACCGCGGCAGAGGTACTGCATGGCTTTGGCGGCACGCTTCGGCGTGTCGAGCAGGCCCTCGCGGGAGACGTCCTCGCCCAGTTGGCCGAGAATCGCGGTGTAATTCTGTTCCAGGGACATGAAACTACCTGTGGGGGATTTTCGCAAAGGGCAAGGGTACGGTGGCGGACACGACCCTGCAAGTTCGGTGTAACGGGATTATTCGTCGCGACCTTCCATCATTGTGCGTTTGAGCATCACGTACACCGCACCCGCGCCGCCATGTTTGGCCTGACACGAGCAGAACCCGAGCACCTGTGCATGCTGTCGCAGCCAGGTGTTGACGTGGCTTTTGATCATCGGGCGCTTGCCGTCCAGTCGCACGGCTTTGCCATGGGTGACACGCACGCAGCGGATTTCAAATTTGGTCGCTTCGGCAAGAAAAGCCCAAAGGGTTTCACGAGCCTTTTCGACGCTCATGCCATGCAGATCGAGGCTGCCTTCAAACGGAATCTGACCGACCTTGAGCTTGCGCATCTGACTTTCCTGCACGCCGTCGCGCGCCCACATCAGCTCGTCTTCTGGGCCGACGTCGATCACGAACTGATCGGACAGACCATCAACGGTGGTGGCGTCGGTGCGCACGGTGGCGGACTGGCGCAGCTTGGCGATTTGCGCGCGGTCAGTCTTGGGCTTGCCGGTGTCGGCGCGGTCGTGCTTGATCGGCTTGACGCCGCGCAGCTCGTTTTTGAACAGGGAAAAATCGTCGTCTTGCATGTCAGCCTCCGCGAAGGGCGGCCAGTTTACCCAAGTCGAAACAAAACGGCCCGGCAAAAAGCCAGGCCATTGTTCAATCGTGTTTTTTCATCAGGTGCGGGGACATGTTCAGTTCCCGCGATTGCCGTGCGCGACGGCGGCAGCGGCGCCACAGGGCGACACCGAAATACAGAAACAGCAAACCGACCGCCAGAATGATTGCCGAACCCATCGGCGTGGCATTCAAATCACCGAGCGCCGGCGGGCGCCCCAGCAGGCTGGCGGCACCGGCCATCGCCAGCAGCACCCCGAACGTCGCCAGAATGGCAGCGATCGCAGCGCCGAATCGAAAACGCCAGTTACTTTGGCCTTTGGGCCGCAAGCGGCGAGCGTCAAATCCATCGGATAACTTCATTCCGACCTTCCTCAATGGTATCGGCCCTTCGACCGGGAGTTGACGATGTTGTTCCTGAGGCTAAGGCAATTGCGGCAAATGAGAGGGTTTTGCGGATGAGCGGCCATGCGCGCCGCTCATCTGAGCTCGAATCAGATCAGATCCTGAGTCAAGGCGAGGGTGGCGAAGTTGTCGGCCATGATCGCCATTTCGGCTTCTTGTACAAGTTCAGCGCTGAGCACACGGCCCTTGAACGGCAGGTCACGGGTGGCGCAGGCATCTTCAACCAAAGTGCAGCGGAAACCCAGGTTCTTCGCGGCGCGCACCGTGGTGCTGACGCTGGAGTGGCTCATGAAACCGCAAACGATCAGATCCAGCGAACCAAGGTTTTGCAGGCGATCGAGCAACTCGGTGCCGTGGAACGCGCTCGGCAGCAGTTTGCCGATGATGGTTTCGTCGCCCTGCGGTTCGAGGCCCGGGATGAACTCACCGCGCTCGCCTTGCGGGTCGAACAGACCACCAACGGTGCCGAGGTGACGCACGTGCACGATCGGCCGACCGGCTGCACGGGCTGCGGCAACCACTTGTTTGATGTTCGCGACGGCCGCGTCCATGCCGCTCAGGGCCAGCGGGCCACTGAGGTATTCCTTCTGGGCATCGATGATGACCACGGTGGCATGGCTCAGAGTGGCCGCTGCGTAACCGCGGCCGCTGAGTTGAAACATCGTTTTTGGAACGGACATTCTGGGGCTCCTTGGGGTGGGGCTTTTGCGGCATTGTCCTCTGGCTGAGCGATTCTGTGAATCGCTACCATCGTAGGCACCGTCGATTGTGGCCTGCAGCCCCGTCACGTTACACGTTCTGTTCAACGGCTGATGCAAAAAAAAGAAAACTCCTACCGTCGCTCGAAGTTTTTCCTGCGTCGTCGTTAGGCGTTTTGGCTGGTAGAATCGCCAGTCGTTTTTTCTGGAGTTCTGCCCCGTGATCACTTCCCGACTTCGTACCCTGCGCGACCACATCCGTTGGGCCGTCAGCCGCTTCCATGGGGAGGATCTGTTTTTCGGCCATGGCACCGACAATGCGTGGGACGAAGCCCGCCAATTGGTGCTCGGTGCCTTGCACTTGCCATGGGAAATCGCCGACAGCTACCTCGATTGCGCGCTGGAAGACGACGAACTGGTCAACCTGCAACGCCTGCTCAAGCGCCGCATCGAAGAACGCATTCCGACCGCGTACCTGTTGGGCGAAGCGTGGTTCTGCGGCATGTCGTTCATTGTCGACGAGCGTGTGTTGATTCCGCGTTCACCGATTGGCGAACTGATCGAAAACCGCTTCGCGCCGTGGATCGGCACCGAGCCTGCGCGCATTCTTGACCTGTGCACCGGCTCCGGTTGCATCGGCATCGCCTGCGCCTACGAGTTCCAGAACGCCGAAGTGGTGCTGGCCGATCTGTCGTTCGAAGCGCTGGAAGTGGCCAATCAGAACATCGAGCGCCACGGCGTCGATGAGCGCGTGTACACGGTGCAGGGCGATGGTTTTGATGGTTTGCCGGGTCAGCGTTTCGACCTGATCGTGTCGAATCCGCCTTATGTCGATGCGGAAGATTTCGCCGACATGCCGGATGAGTATCAGCATGAGCCTGAGCTAGGTCTGGCCTGCGGTGATGATGGCTTGAATCTGGTTCGGCGGATGCTGGCTGAAGCGGCGGATCACCTGACCGAGAAGGGCTTGCTGATCGTTGAAGTGGGCAACAGCCAGGTGCACGTGGACGCGTTGTACCCGGAAGTCGATTTCGCCTGGCTGGACTTCCAGCGCGGCGGGCATGGCGTGTTCATGCTGACCGCAGAACAATGCCGCAACCACCAGGCCCTGTTCGCTTCCCGCGTCTAATCGAGACCGATCGTTCCCACGCTCTGCGTGGGAACGTCTCAATGGACGCTCCGTGTCCGCTGTTGGGACGCGGAGCGTCCCGGGCTGCGTTCCCACGCGGAGCGTGGGGACGATCAAGCAGGGTGTACACCGATCCCAATGTAGGAGCTGCCGCAGGCTGCGATCTTTTGATCTACCGGTGCGTCGCAATCCAGATCAACAACCCCGCCTGGAACACCGCAAACGCCACCAGACAAGTAATCGTAAAGCGCAACCCGGCGTCTTCACGCTTGAACTTGCCGACTTTCTCTTCCTGCTTCTTCAGCTTCACTTCCTGCTCAGCCAGATTCTGCTCAGCCTGCTGCAGCATCTGCGCCGCTTCAAGAATCTCGACGATTTGCAGCTTTTCGCTGTTCCAGTCGCCGAGCAAATCGCCGACCTGCACTTCCTTGACGCTGCCCTTCAAATGCTGGGCATCGGCGTAGACCACATCAAAGCCGTGCACGCGCAGGAAATGATCGCGACGCAGGCGCGTGTCTTCGTTCAGCGCGTCCTTGTTGTTCAAATCCATGCCGTCGACGGTGTAGGTCGGCCAGCGCTTCTTCGCCCAATTGATGCCTTGCGCGGCCATGTAACGGCCAATGCCACGGTTCAACGGTTCGATCTGCAAGCCGCTGTCCGGGCCGAAGTGCACACGCTTGGTCGCGTGATCAACCCACACATCCAGTTGGTTCTGCTCTTTGCGCACCCGCTGGCCCGGCAGTTTGATCGCCATGCGCATCAGGCTGATTTCTTTGCTGTTGCGCTCGGCGTAACCGAATTCGACAAAGCGCAGTGGCCTCCCGCCGGTGTTGCGGTCGGTCTGCAGCGGGGCCAGGCGGAGCATCTTGTGGTGCTCGACGTGGACGTCCGCCCACGGCAGCTCGGCCGCTGGCGGTGCGTCTTTTTCAGCGGCGGTGTCGGGTGAAGTCTGGGTATCAGTCATAACGGCGAGATCCTGTCCAAGCCCTGCTTGTCGCCAGCCGTTGCGCTGGCGACAAAGGCTTATCGGCCGTTTTTTGCGGTACTGGAGGGCAAAAGCGTTTAACGGGTGCGAAGTCCGTCAATAAAACTGAGGATTGTCGCGCCTAACTCGGCCGCGAGTGGCAAGTTTGGATCCTTGTAGGAGGCCAATTGCCGCTTCATGTCGTTATGCACAATGCGCAACACGTGGTTCATGCCCTCGATCACCATCAGTTCGGCATCCGGTTTGGCAGCTTTGAGCCGCTTGGCGTCGTCAACGCTGACCTGAATATCGTTCGTGCCCTGAATGATCAGCGCCGGCATTTTCAATTGCGCGAAGTCTTGCGCCGGATCCTGACGGAACAGCGAAATCAGATACGGCTGCACGCTCGGGCGGAAGATCACCTGCAACGGCTGCGGCACGTTGTCATCGGTGCGACCGGCCTTGAGGCTGTCGAGCAGTTCGTTACTGCGCAGCATCAACGCGGGCGGCAGGCTGCGTGCCAGTTGTTCACGAATCACTTGATCGACCGGTCGGGCACTCCCCGACAGAGAAATCACCGCCGCCGCATCGACTTTCGGCGCGGCGAGACTGGCGATCAACGCGCCTTCACTGTGACCGAGCAGAATCAGCGGGCCGAAGCGCGGATCAGCCTTGAGCTTCTGCCCCCACGCCACGGCATCGGCGGCATAAGATTCGATCGACAAATTGCGCTCGTCGGGCGTCGCCGGCAGGCTCGCGGCCACTCCACGTTTGTCGTAACGCACGCTGGCGATGTTGTGTTTGGCCAACACCCACGCCAGCCGTTTAAGGCTGTCGTTGCGGCCGCCGTCGGGGTTGTTTCCGTCGCGGTCTGTAGGGCCGGAGCCGGAAATGATCAGGACAACCGGCACAGGCTTGTCGGACTTTGGCAGCAACAGCGAGCCGAAAAGTTCGCCGCTGCCGGTATCCAGAGTGACCGGGCGTTGTAAGACCGTCGCTTGGGCAAAGCCCGTAAACAAGGTAAGACTCAAGAGCAAAACTCGCAGCATCATCACGCCATCATTGGTCAAGGTGCCGGTTGGACTCGCCAACACCGCTAAGGTTCGAGGATGAACTACTCGGTTAGCCTGCGTATACTGGCGCGCATCACGAATTTGGGTTTGATTTCACGGAGCGTCCTGCATGTCCGGCAATACCTACGGCAAGTTGTTCACTGTCACCACCGCTGGCGAAAGCCATGGTCCGGCGTTGGTCGCCATTGTCGACGGCTGCCCGCCGGGCCTGGAGATCTCCCTCGAAGACCTGCAGCGCGACCTTGATCGCCGCAAGCCCGGCACCAGCCGCCACACCACCCAGCGTCAGGAAGCCGACGAAGTCGAAATCCTTTCCGGCGTGTTCGAAGGGCGCACCACCGGTTGCTCGATCGGCCTGCTGATCCGCAACACCGACCAGAAGTCCAAGGACTACTCGGCGATCAAGGATCTGTTCCGCCCGGCCCACGCCGACTACACCTACCACCACAAATACGGTGAACGTGATTACCGTGGCGGTGGCCGCAGCTCGGCGCGCGAAACCGCGATGCGCGTGGCAGCGGGTGCAATCGCGAAGAAATACCTGGCCAGCCAAGGCATCGTCATCCGTGGCTACATGAGCCAGCTCGGCCCGATCGAAATCCCGTTCAAGACCTGGGATTCGGTGGAAGAGAACGCCTTCTTCAGCCCCGATCCGGACAAAGTCCCGGAGCTGGAGGCCTATATGGATCAGTTGCGCCGCGACCAGGACTCGGTCGGGGCGAAGATCACCGTCGTTGCCGAAGGCGTGATGCCGGGTCTCGGCGAGCCGATTTTCGACCGTCTCGACGCTGAACTGGCCCACGCGCTGATGAGCATCAACGCGGTCAAAGGCGTGGAAATTGGCGCCGGTTTCGCCTCGGTCGCCCAACGCGGCACCGAGCACCGTGATGAAATGACCCCGCAAGGTTTCCTCAGCAACAATGCCGGCGGCATTCTCGGCGGCATTTCCTCCGGTCAGCCGATCGTTGCCCATCTCGCGTTGAAACCGACGTCGAGCATCACCACCCCGGGCCGTTCGATCGATATCCACGGCAACCCGGTCGACGTCATCACCAAGGGCCGTCACGACCCGTGCGTCGGCATCCGCGCCACACCGATTGCCGAAGCGATGATGGCCATCGTGTTGATGGATCATCTGCTGCGTCACCGTGGGCAGAACGCCGATGTGCGTGTGAGCACGCCGGTGCTGGGTCAGCTTTGATGGCAGGCTCTAAAGCCGTCGCGGCATAACCGTGGCGGCGCTCCCTTACTGGCGGCTGTCCAGTTTCTATCTGTTCTATTTCGCCTTGCTTGGTTCGACAGCGCCGTTTCTGGCGCTGTACTTCGATCACCTCGGTTTCAGTCCGGCGCGGATCGGTGAACTGGTGGCCATCCCGATGCTGATGCGCTGCGTGGCGCCGAACATTTGGGGCTGGCTCGGCGACTACACCGGCAAGCGCCTGGCCATCGTGCGCTTCGGCGCCGTGTGTACGCTGCTGACGTTCTCACTGATTTTCGTCAGCAAGACCTACGCCTGGCTGGCGATGGTCATGGCGCTGCACGCATTTTTCTGGCACGCGGTGCTGCCGCAGTTCGAAGTCATTACCCTCGCGCATTTGCAGGGGCAGACCTCGCGTTACAGCCAGATTCGTTTGTGGGGCTCGATCGGCTTCATCATCACCGTGGTCGTGCTCGGTCGTCTGTTCGAATGGCTCAGCCTCGACATCTACCCGGCGGCGCTGGTGTTGATCATGGCCGGCATCGTCCTCAGCAGCTTGTGGGTGCCGAACGCGCAACCGCCGCAAGGCAATCGTCCGACCGGCGAGGGTTTCCTCAAGCAGCTGCGCAATCCCGGCGTGCTGGCGTTTTATGGCTGCGTGGCGCTGATGCAGATGAGCCATGGCCCGTATTACACCTTTCTGACCTTGCACCTTGAACGGCTTGGTTATACGCGCGGCACCATCGGCATGCTCTGGGCCGTAGGCGTGGTCGCCGAAGTGCTGATGTTTATGGCGATGAGCCGGATTCTTGCGCGGTTTTCTCTGCGTCGGGTGTTGATGGCGAGTTTTCTGCTGGCGGCGCTGCGCTGGTTGCTGCTAGGTTCGTTCGCCGAGTTTCTCTGGGTGCTGTTGTTCGCGCAGGTTCTGCACGCGGCGACCTTCGGCAGTTTTCACGCCGCTGCCATCGCCTTCGTGCAACGTAGCTTCGGCGCGCGCCAGCAAGGGCAGGGCCAAGCGCTGTACGCCGCGCTGGCCGGCACCGGCGGCGCGATGGGCGCGTTGTATTCCGGTTACAGCTGGAATGCCCTCGGCGCAACATTGACCTTTAGTATTGCCAGTCTCGCGGCGCTCGCCGCTGCCGTTATCATTGCCACACGTATGCAAGAGGACAGGCCATGAGCCTTACGCGTGAACAGCTCGCCCAGCAAATCGTCGACGCCGGGCGTTTTCTTTATGGTCGCGGCTGGTCGCCGGCCACCAGCAGCAATTACTCGACGCGCCTGTCGCCGAGCGAAGCGCTGCTGACCGTGTCCGGCAAGCACAAGGGCCAGTTGGGTCTGGACGATGTGCTCGCCACCGACCTTTCCGGCAATAGCCTGGAGCCGGGCAAAAAACCGTCCGCCGAAACCCTGCTGCACACTCAGCTGTATAGCTGGCGGCCGGAGATCGGCGCGGTGTTGCACACCCATTCGGTCAACGCCACGGTGCTGTCGCGCCTGACCCCGGAAGACTTTATCGAGTTCGAAGACTACGAACTGCAAAAAGCCTTCAGCGGTGTTTCGACCCATGAATCGCGGGTGCGCGTGCCGATTTTCGACAACGATCAGGACATTGCGCGCCTCGCCGCCAAGGTGCAGCCTTGGCTCGACGCCCACCCTGATTGCGTCGGCTATCTGATTCGCGGTCACGGCCTCTACACCTGGGGCGCGCAGATGAACGACGCGCTGCGCCAGATCGAGGCCTTTGAATTTCTGTTTGAGTGCGAGTTGAAAACCCGCAGCGTCATGAACCGCCATGGCTGACTTCACCAGAAGTAGCCCATTTGCCTGATGAAATGCTGTGCCCGACCGGTCTGCAAGAACCGGACGGCAAGGCCGATACCGAGGAATTGCCCCAATGAGCAGCCTGTCCGTCTATCACGTCTCCAGCCCCGACATTCCCAACAAAGTGCTGACCCACTTTGAAGACATCGCCTCGACCCTGGCCGAGCAGGGCGTGCGCTTCGACCGCTGGCAAGCCGTCGCCAAGATCCAGCCCGGCGCTACCCAGGAAGAAGTGATCAGCGCTTATAAAGAGCAGATCGACAAGCTGATGACCGAACGCGGTTACATCACCGTCGACGTGATCAGCCTGAACAGCGATCATCCGCAAAAAGCCGAATTGCGCGCCAAGTTCCTCGAAGAACATCGCCATGGCGAAGACGAAGTACGATTTTTCGTCGCCGGCCGTGGGCTGTTTACCCTGCACATCGACGATTACGTCTACGCCGTACTCTGCGAGAAGAATGATCTGATCTCGGTACCGGCCGGCACCAAACACTGGTTCGATATGGGCGAGCATCCGCACTTTGTCGCGATCCGTCTGTTCAACAACCCTGAAGGCTGGGTTGCCAACTTCACCGGCGAAGACATCGCCGGCCGTTTCCCGCGACTGGAGGACTGATTCGATGTCGATCAAAGCCATTGTCACTGACATTGAAGGCACCACCAGCGCGGTGAGTTTCGTCTTCGACGTGTTGTTTCCGTACGCGGCCAAACATTTGCCGGACTTTGTGCGGCAGAACGCCGAACGTGCCGATGTCGCCGAGCAACTCGACGCCGTGCGCCGTGACAGCAATGCACCGCAGGCCGATGTTGAGCGGGTCGTTGAAATTCTGCTGAGCTGGATCGAGGAAGACCGCAAAGCCACGCCGCTCAAGGCCTTGCAAGGCATGGTCTGGGCGCAGGGTTATCACGCCGGGCAGTTGAAAGGGCACGTTTACCCGGACGCGGTTGAAGCGCTGCAACGCTGGCATGCGGCGGGTTATCAACTGTTTGTGTATTCGTCGGGGTCGATTCAGGCGCAGAAGCTGATTTTCGGCTGTTCCGAGGTGGGGGATTTGACGCCGCTGTTCAGCGGGTATTTCGACACCACGTCGGGGCCCAAGCGTGAGGCACAGTCTTACACCAACATTCAGCAAGCCATTGGCGTCGCGCCCGAGGATATTTTATTCCTCTCGGACATCGTCGAAGAACTCGACGCCGCACAAGCCGCCGGCCTGCAAACCTGCGGCCTGGCCCGCGAAGGCGGCGAGCTGGGCAACCACATCACCGTCGACACCTTCACCGGAATAGAACCCGAAGCCTTCTAACCACACGCGATCCAAAATGTGGGAGCGGGCTTGCTCGCGAAAGCGGTGTATCAGTTAGAAATTGTTTATCTGACACACCGCCTTCGCGAGCAAGCCCGCTCCCACAGGGTTTTGCATCAGCACAAAAAAACAGGCCGTGAAGCGAGAGCTCCACGGCCTGTTTTGTTTAAAGCGTTTTACAAATTACAGCGAGTGATACGTCGGCAGGGCAAAACGCTGTTGGCTTTGCAGCATGCCGATTTGCGGCAGCTCACTGGCTTGTTCGGCCAGGTCACGACGGATCGCGCTGATCGCCCACGACAGTTGGTCGCCGGCATGCAGTTGTTGATAAGTCAGTGCGCGTTTGAACACTTTGCCGTCGCTGCTGCGCAGGGTCAGCAGGATCCCGCCATCAGGACGTGGCGCAGTGGTGACGTCGAAGTTGGAGAACAGGGAGGTAAATTTCTCTTGGATCAGGCTCATGTCTTTCAGCTCCGTATGCACTTGAATGGCAAGCATGCAGAGGAGGTTGCAGAGTTTGTGCCAGCATTTGATTAAAAAAATATCGTTATAAATCAATAGGTTAAAAATTATGATTTTTGAAGGCGTCGTGCAATCTGCATGAGTGGCCATCGTGCATCCTGCATTTTGCGGGATCGCGATCATTTCTACGGAACCAAACGCTGACCCGGAGATCAGCTCCGCGCTCGCCACGTCAGCGGATACAAAACATTGCAAAAACCGCGTGTACAGCCTGAGAAGCGCTGACGTATTTTCGATCTCGACCGGCGCTCGAATGCGTCGGTTGCTTCAAGGCACAGCCCGAAAAATAAAAACATCGACCTGCACGCCAAGGTCGAACGGGGAGCTTCCATGCGTCACGCGCCAAGCGACACGATTACCTGGAGCATGATGCTCCGCAAACTGCCGATGATTGCCAAAGCCATCCCGCGGGTGGTCAAAGGCATGAAGGTGGCCAACGTCACGGATCCGACCCAAAGCTGTGGCCTTGGCTGGACGTTCGAACAAGCAACCCTGCGCAACCCCGACGGCCCGGCGTTACTGCACGGCGACGTGGCGCTGACGTACTCACAAGTCAACCAGTGGGCGAACCGCATCGCTCACTATCTGAGCGGGCAGGGCATCGGTAAGGGCGACGTGGTCGCGGTGTTTATCGAGAACCGTCCGGAGTTGCTGGTGACGATTTTGGCGTTGGCCAAGGTCGGCGCCGTCAGCGCGCTGCTGAACACGTCGCAGACCCGCGACACGCTGATCCACAGCATTAATCTGGTAGCGCCGGTAGCGATTGTCGTTGGCGAAGAGCTGATTTCGGCTTATTCAGCGGTGCGCGACCAAGTGGCAATCACCGCGCCGCGCACCTGGTTTGTCGCCGATCAGGACACCTACAGCCATCCGGGCATTGCGCCCGACGGCTTCGTCAACTTGATCAGCGCCAGTGCCGACGCCTCCAGCGAAAATCCGCCGAGCAGCCAGCAGATCTTCTTCGACGACCCGTGTTTCTACATCTACACCTCCGGCACCACCGGGCTGCCGAAGGCCGGGGTGTTCAAGCACGGGCGCTGGATGCGCAGCTCGGCGAGCTTCGGCATGATCGCCCTCAACATGGGCCCCGACGACGTCGTCTATTGCACCTTGCCGCTGTACCACGCCACCGGCCTCTGCGTGTGCTGGGGCTCGGCGGTCAACGGCGCTTCAGGCTTCGCGATCCGGCGTAAATTCAGCGCCAGTCAGTTCTGGAACGACGTGCGCCGTTATCGCGCCACTACCATTGGTTACGTCGGCGAATTGTGCCGCTATCTGGTCGATCAACCGGCCAGCGCCGACGACAACCGTCACGAGGTGCGCAAGATGATCGGCAACGGTTTGCGCCCCGGCGCCTGGGCCGAGTTCAAAACGCGTTTTGCGGTGGATCACATCTGCGAGCTGTACGCGGCCAGCGACGGCAACATCGGCTTCACCAATATTCTCAACTTCGACAACACCATCGGTTTTTCGCTGATGGCCTGGGAGTTGGTGGCTTACGACCACGACAGCGGCGAGCCTCTGCGCAGCGACAACGGCTTTATGCGCAAGGTCGAAAAAGGCGAACAGGGCCTGTTGCTGGCGCGGATCGACGAGAAAGCGCCGCTGGACGGTTACACCGATCCACAGAAAACCGCAAAAGTTGTGCTGCAGGATGTGTTTGCCAAGGGTGACCGTTTCTTCAATACCGGCGATCTGTTGCGCAACATCGGTTTTGGTCATGCGCAATTTGTTGATCGACTCGGTGACACCTATCGCTGGAAGGGCGAAAACGTCTCGACCACCGAGGTTGAAAACCTGCTGCTGCAACATCCGCACATCTCCGAGGCGGTGGCCTATGGCGTGGAAATCCGCAACACCAACGGCCGCGCCGGCATGGCGGCGATTACGCCGGCGGAATCCCTCGCGACCCTGGATTTCGCCGAGTTGCTGACTTTTGCTCGGGAGCGCATGCCGGCGTACGCGGTGCCGTTGTTCCTGCGGGTGAAGGTGAAGATGGAAACCACGGGGACGTTCAAATACCAGAAAACCCGCCTGAAGAATGAAGGCTTCGACCCCGGCCAGACGGGCGATGACCCGATCTACGCATGGCTGCCCGGTACGCAGACTTATGTTCGCGTGACCGATGAAATATTGGCGGGCATTTATCAGGGCAAGCATCGTTATTGAATCTGGCTATAGGCCGACTTGAGAAAAAGGGGGTGACAGTTTTCCTTGCGCTCGGGAAACTGTCGGCTTTCCGATTGACCGAAAGTGGAGTTGCCCATGTCCGAACAAAGCCGCCAGATGACCCCTGAAGAAGCCGCCGAATTCACCGAGCAGGTTTTCAACAAGGCGCGCGACGGTGATGCCGAGATGCTTGATCGCCTGGTCAGCGCCGGTTTGCCGGTCAACTTGAAGAACAGCAAGGGCGACACGCTGCTGATGTTAGCCAGCTACTACGGCCATATCGACGCGGTGAATGTGCTGCTTAAACACAAAGCCGACCCGGAAATGCGCAATGGCAACGGCCAGAGCCCGATTGCCGGGGCGGCGTTCAAAGGTGATCTGGCCGTGGTCAAGGCGTTGGTCGAGGCGGGTGCCGAGATCGAAGGTTCGTCGTTTGATGGCCGGACGGCGCTGATGATGGCGGCGATGTTCAACCGCGTTGAAATCGTCGATTACTTGCTCGGCAAAGGCGCCAACGCGCAGGCCAAGGACGCCAACGGCGCGACGGCGCTGGACGCGGCGCGCACCATGGGCGCGGTCGATACCACGGCGCAGCTGGAAAAATTGTTGGGTTGATAAAGTCAAAAGATCGCAGCCTGCGGCAGCTCCTACACTGATTCCTCTGTAGGAGCTGCCGCAGGCTGCGATCTTTTGCGTTGTGCGCTATCCTCCGCGCCCTCAAATTTCACCTTCCACAGGATCCGCCCTCATGAAAGCCGCACTCGTCGAACTCATCAGCAAAATCAGCTCCGGCTGCATGGCCGAGGACGAGATCCTGAAAGTGGCCGATGAAGCGGCGCAAGCCTACGCCGATGCCGATGCTTTTCTGACAGCCAACCCAGACATCAACTACGACGACACCTTTCCGATCCCGTTGGGCGAGTGGGTCGTCGTCGGCAGCCTGCCGGAAACCGTGTTGTTCCAGGCAGACACCTACGTTGACCTGTTCGCGCAGATCGTCGCCTCGTTCGGCCCGGGCGTGGATTTCAATCTCAAGCCCAAGCAACTGGCGAAAACCGAAGCCCTGACCGCGCTCAACCGCATTCAGGTGCAGATGAGCAGCATGAACAAGGAAAACGGCGGTTACACGCTGATGAACTTCAGCCAGTTGCTCGACGACGAGCTGCAAATGGTGCTGGTCTTCGGCAACGACGTGCCGCGCGTTCTGGAGTTGTGCGCCGAAGTCGGCATCACCGCTGCACCCGCGCTGGAAGCCTTGAAGGTCGCCGTTCACGTCTGAGTGCAATAAAAGGGAACCCTGCGCGCGACCGTCTATCCTAAAAGTGCATGCCACTATTCTGGAGCGACACCATGGGTTCCACGTTCAACGGTCTGATCGGCCTGATCATCCTCGCCCTCGACATTTGGGCCATCATCAATGTGCTGAAAAGCGGCGCGACCACCGGGATGAAAATCGTCTGGGTGCTGCTGATCATCCTCCTGCCGGTACTGGGCCTGATCATCTGGGCAATCGCCGGGCCACGCGGTAACGTCCGGATCTAACCAGCTAACACCGCAATACCCCTGTAGGAGCTGCCGAAGGCTGCGAACTTTTGATGTTGATTGTAAAAAACAAGATCAAAAGATCGCAGCCTGCGGCAGCTCCTACAGGGATTGTGGTTGTGAGGTTCGACCTGTCATCTTCGGCAACGTAGAATGCGCGCCTTTCCCGGGCAATCGTCCCCACGATTGACGCCCGCGCATTCATCGGAGCACTTGACCATGACCGTCACCAAAACCAGCGAGTACCTGGAAACCCTCTACGAAGGCTACGGCCAGCGTTTTCGCATGGAAAAACTGCTGCACGAAGTGCGCACCGAACACCAGCACCT
>NZ_JBIVJB010000039.1:21681-40661 GCF_044750025.1 Pseudomonas sp. NPDC088885
TGGTGATCTTCCGGAACCCGCGCATGTGCCGCGTGATGGCGCTGGACGGCGTGATCCAGACCACCGAAGCCGACGAATTCATCTACCACGAAATGCTCACCCACGTGCCGATCCTCGCCCACGGCAGCGCCAAGCGCGTGCTGATCATCGGCGGCGGTGACGGCGGCATGTTGCGCGAAGTGACCAAGCACGCCGGCGTTGAACACATCACCATGGTCGAGATTGACGGCACCGTGGTCGACATGTGCAAAGAATTCCTGCCGAACCACTCCAGCGGCGCCTACGACGATCCACGTCTGAACCTGGTGATCGACGACGGCATGCGTTTCGTCGCCACCACGACTGAAAAATTCGACGTGATCATCTCCGACTCCACCGACCCGATCGGCCCGGGCGAAGTGCTGTTCTCGGAGAACTTCTATCAGGCGTGCCACCGCTGCCTGAACGAGGGCGGCATCCTCGTGACCCAGAACGGCACGCCGTTCATGCAGATCGAAGAGGTGAAAACCACCGCCGGTCGCCTGAAAAGCCTGTTCCCGGACTGGCACTTCTATCAGGCGGCCGTGCCGACCTACATCGGCGGCTCGATGACCTTCGCTTGGGGCTCGACCAACCCGGCCTACCGCAAACTGAGCCGTGAAACCCTGCAACAGCGCTTCATCGGCAGCGGCATCGTCACCCGCTACTACAACCCGGAAATCCACATCGGCGCGTTTGCCTTGCCGCAGTACGTGCTGCAGGCGATCAACAAGCCAAGCAACGACTGATCACACCGCAAGCTCCCCATTGAGGGAGCTTTTGTGGCGAGGGGATTTATCCCCGTTGGGATGCGAAGCATCCCCAAAATCAGCATCCACGGTCTTCCTGATACACCGCGTTTGCTGATTTCACGACTGCTGCGCAGCCGAACGGGGATAAATCCCCTCGCCACAGATAATCCCCTCACCACAATGGTTTTCTCCCTGATTTTTCGCCCGCGCCTAAAATGTGGTTTTTTTCATCTTCGTCCGCTGTAATCCTTTTGAACCAACTTTCTGCGTAAACAGTCGAGATAGTTGTAAGCCCATTTGCGGGTTTGATCGAGGAGGCACCGATGCAAAAGTGGAAAGTCACTTTCGTGGACGATCATGGTGAAATTGTCGATGAGGTGTTCGAACGTGCGGAATGCCCCAGTGACGATGAGGCCGCACAACTGATCAAGACACGGCTCCTGCCCGTGGCCGCCGAGCTGGATCTCAACGATCTGGAAGGGCGCACCGCCGATGCTGGCGTGAAAAGTCTGAAAACCCAGAACAGCATCGAAATCCGCAGCATCACCCCTATCTGACATTCTTCTTGTCACCTTCACCACCAGGCCTTGGCAGCAGCTCTATCTTGGGGCTACTCTGCAAGCGAGATCAGCGAACGGATCGCTAAGGTCTGGTCTTGTCAGCTACATGCTTGTTTCCCGCGTTCAACGACGTTGTCGCAGTACTTTGGCCAAAGGCCCGGGGCGGGAATACGGAAAGTCTATCCATCTATGCGAGGGGGACGATTCATGAGCACAGCCTATCAAGAAGACATCAGCAGCAATGTTCTGCGCCGCATGAAAGAAGGCGGTTTCGATTTTTCCCGATTCCATCCCATCGAGTTCTACGCGATTTTCCCGGACGAGGAGCGGGCGCGCAGGGCAGCAGGCAAATTTCGCGGTGAATCCATCAATGCCCAGGTCAGCGTGCGTGATGACGGTGCGTGGGCGCTGGAATTAAGCAAAGTGATGTACGCGACGTATGACGATATCGGCGACTTTGAACAGGGCTTTTCGGCGGTGGTCGAGCCTTTGGGCGGAATAATCGAAGGGTGGGGCGTGAAACAGGAGGTGCGTAGCCGCCACCGGTTGAATTGAATATTTATAGATAGAAGATCAAAAGATCGCAGCCTTCGGCAGCTCCTACACAGATTCATGTAGGAGCTGCCGGAGGCTGCGATCTTTTGCTTTTGCTTTCAAAACATTTCCAAAAGGCAAAAAAAAGCCACCGGAGAGGGTGGCTAAAAGGGAAGACCGATAAGGAGAGGAAACCGCTCAGGGTTAAGGCTGGGCGGGCTGCCGGGGCAATCCCAATCAATTGAGCTGACCACTTCGCGGTGCGGGGACTGGCGAAGTTTTGCAGCGAATGCGCGGATTATCCGCAGCCGATGCCGGGCAGTGAAATCAACTCTGACTATGCTGCTAATAGGCGATGCAGTGCGTCGCAATGAAGCGGGGGCAATCAGGTTGGGGCATTTGCCGCACAGGAATGGTGCGGCGCCTGCGGCGTGAATATCCAACCGATTGAAATCAAAGCGTTTATGCCGATGGCACGGGCCTTGCGAAGGCCTGTATGTCCGGGTGACAAGGAGTACGGCATGATCCGCACCTATTTTGATGAAATGTACGATGCCGGCGGCCAGGTTCGCCCGCATTATCGGGAGTTCGCCCGATGGCTGGCTGACACGCCTGACGAGCTGCTGGCCCAACGGCGACGCGAGGCCGATCTGCTGTTCC
Source organism: Pseudomonas sp. NPDC088885 (assembly GCF_044750025.1). Taxonomy (NCBI): domain Bacteria; kingdom Pseudomonadati; phylum Pseudomonadota; class Gammaproteobacteria; order Pseudomonadales; family Pseudomonadaceae; genus Pseudomonas; species Pseudomonas sp. NPDC088885. The sequence continues at coordinate 24,206 of NZ_JBIVJB010000039.1, forward strand.
ATCGCGCCGGGATTACTTTCACGCTCTACGGCGACGAGCAGGGCACCGAGCGGCTGATTCCTTTCGACACCATTCCGCGCAGCATCCCTGCCAGTGAATGGCGGATCGTCGAGCGCGGCTGCATCCAGCGGGTCAAGGCGTTGAATATGTTCCTCGCCGACCTTTATCACGAGCAGCGCATCATCAAGGCCGGGATCATTCCCGCCGAACAGGTGCTGGCCAACGAGCAATATCAGTTGGCGATGCAGGGCCTGGATCTGCACCGCGATATCTATTCGCACATCTCCGGCGTCGATCTGGTGCGCGATGGCGACGGCACGTATTACGTGCTCGAAGACAACCTGCGCACGCCGAGCGGCGTCAGCTACATGCTCGAAGACCGCAAAATGATGATGCGATTGTTCCCGGAGTTGTTCGCCGCGCAACGTATCGCCCCGATCGACCACTACCCGAACCTGTTGCTCGACACGCTGAAAAGCTCCAGCCCGATTGATGATCCGAGTGTGGTGGTGCTGACGCCGGGGCGCTTCAACAGTGCATTCTTTGAGCACGCGTTTCTTGCGCGGGAAATGGGCGTGGAACTGGTCGAAGGCGCGGATCTGTTCGTGCGTGACGACAAAGTCTTCATGCGCACCACCGACGGCCCGAAAGCAGTGGACGTGATTTACCGCCGCCTCGACGACGCTTTCCTCGATCCATTGGCGTTCAACCCGGACTCAATGCTCGGCGTGCCGGGGCTGCTGTCGTCCTATCGCTCCGGCAACGTCGTGTTGGCCAATGCCATCGGCACCGGCGTGGCGGACGACAAATCGGTGTACCCGTTTGTCACCGACATGATCCGTTTCTACCTCGACGAAGAACCGATCCTGAAAAACGTGCCGACCTGGCAATGCCGCAACCCGTCTGAACTTTCCCACGTGCTGGCCAATCTTCCAGATCTGGTGGTCAAGGAAACCCAAGGCTCCGGCGGTTACGGCATGTTGGTCGGGCCGGCGTCGACGAAGGCGGAAATCGACGCCTTCCGCGAACGCATCAAGGCCAAACCCCACGCGTACATCGCGCAACCGACGTTGTCGCTGTCGACCTGTCCGACCTTTGTCGAAAACGGCATTGCGCCGCGCCATATCGATTTGCGTCCATTTGTCTTGTCCGGTCGCGAAACCCGTGTGGTGCCCGGCGGTTTGACCCGCGTGGCGCTGCGCGAAGGCTCGCTGGTGGTGAATTCATCACAGGGCGGCGGAACCAAGGACACCTGGGTGGTCGAGGATTGAAGGAAGCTTGCCATGTTAAGTAGAACTGCCTCGGATCTGTATTGGATGTCGCGTTACCTGGAGCGGGCGGAAAACCTCGCGCGGATGCTCGACATCAGTTATTCGCTGTCGCTGATGCCGCAGGACGGTCGCGGTGACGGTTTGCATGAACTGGCAATGCCGCTGTTGATCACCGGCACCCTTGAGGATTATCTGGAGCGTCACGGCGCATTGCATGCCGAACGTCTGCTGCACTTTTTCGCCCTCGATGCGGCCAACCCGGCGAGCATCTACAGCTGCCTCGGTGCGGCGCGGGCCAGTGCCCATGCGGTACGCGGACGCATCACGGCGGACATGTGGGAGAACATCAACTCGACGTGGCTGGAGATTCGCGGGATCGCTGAACAGGGCCTCAGTCGCTATGGCATGAGCCGTTTCTGCGAGTGGATCAAGGAGCGTTCGCACCTGTTTCGTGGCGCGTCCTACGGCACGATCATGCGTAACGATGCGTTTCGGTTTATTCGCCTCGGCACGTTTATCGAGCGCGCGGACAACACCCTGCGCTTGCTTGATGCCCGCTACGAAATGGCCGGCGATCAAGCCGAAGCGGTCAGCGACGGCACGGCCCACGCCTACTACCAGTGGAGTGCATTGCTGCGCGCGCTGTCGTCGTTCGAGGCCTACACCGAAATCTATCGCGACGCGCCCGGCGCCCGGCATGTCGCCGAGTTGCTGCTGTTGCGCGCCGACGTGCCGCGCTCACTGCGCGCCTGCACCGAAGAGATTGACCAGATTCTCGCGCAACTGCCCGGTGCCAACGGGCGTCCCGCGCAACGCTTGGCCGCCGAGATGGACGCGCGCCTGCGCTACACCGGCATCAACGAAATCCTCGAGGAAGGCCTGCACGCCTGGCTGACCGAATTCATCCCGCTGGTGCGCCAGTTGGGCAACGCCATTCACAGTTCCTACCTGGAGGCTGCATGAGACTTTCCATAAGCCACGAGACCACCTATCACTACGAAGATAAGGTGCGGGCGAGCATCCAGTACCTGCGGCTGACCCCTCACGACAGCGAGCGTCAACACGTGCTCAGCTGGCAACTCGACCTGCCGCGCCCGGTGCGCGCGCAACTCGATCCGTTCGGCAACATCCTGCACGTGCTGACCATGGACGAGCCGCACGAAGCGATCATCATTGGTGCGCGTGGGCAGGTTGATATTGATGAATTGCGCGAGGCGGAACATGAGAGCCAGTCGGCGCTGCCGTTTCTGCGCTTTACCCGGTTGACCGAGGCCGATGAGGCGCTTCGAGCGTTCGCTGAAAGATCCTGCAAGCAGCGGCGCGATCGCACAGCGCTGATTGATTTGATGCACGGTTTGAATCAGCACATGACCTACACGCCGGGCTCGACCGAAGTCGACACCAGCGCCGCTGAAGCCTTCGCCGGACGCGCCGGGGTTTGTCAGGATCACACCCACGCGTTCCTCGCCTGCGCGCGCAGCCTGGGCGTGCCGTCGCGTTATGTGTCGGGGTATTTGTACAGCGAGGATTGCGAACATCTGGCCAGCCACGCCTGGGCAGAAGCGTGGCTGGATGACGCGTGGTACAGCTTTGACGTGACCAACGAACTGGCGCGGCCGGAACGGCATTTGAAACTGGCGGTGGGCCTCGATTACCTCGACGCCTGCCCGGTACGCGGCATGCGCCGGGGCGGCGGCTGCGAGCAGATGCACGCAAAAGTGTTCGTCTCACCGACCCCAGTCATCTCCGTGCAACAACAATAACTGGCATCACACCAAACTCTGTGGGAGCGAGCCTGCTCGCGAAAGCGATCTATCAGTCAGCAATGCAGTGACTGACACGCCGCTTTCGCGAGCAGGCTCGCTCCCACAGGGGTTTGATATCAGGGCTTAACCTTGCGCCCCGCCATGTGTTTCAGATACCCCATCAGCAATTCCAGATCCCCCTCCGGCAACACCTCCGCCGAAAACCCCGGCATCTTCGCCTGCGGCCACTGGCGCAAACTCTGCGGATCGCGAATGTAGCGCTTCAAGAAATCTGCCCCGAAATACTCCGTCGGACTGTAAGGAATATTCAGATCCGGCCCGAACTGCGCATCCCCCGCACCGTTCAACCGGTGACACGCCAAGCAATTCTTCTGAAACAACGCAAACCCAAGATTCACCGGATCATCTTTCTTCAACGCCGGATCCGGTAGCAGAGCAGGGAAGCGTTCGGCCACCGGCGCCATGCGCTTGATGCTCGCCACTTCAAACGGCCACTGCTCGGGGCTGATATTGCCCGCCTGCGGATCCGTCCACACTAGGTAAAACGGCCCGGCGCTTTGCTTGTCCTTCGACAACGGCGGCCACGGATGGGCCGGGTCTTCAATCGCCAGCCACGCGCGCGCGCCTTCACGATTGAGCAACGGCGCTGCCGCCAGCTCTGCGGCAAAACCGTCCAGCGCCACCGCTTGCAGATGATCTTCAGCGTTTATCCCGGCCAACAACGCCGCCACCGGCACGGCGCGATAGACCATGTCCTTCTTGTAGGACACATCGTTTTTGATGGTGATGTTTTGCACCTGAGGATGCTTGAGCAATTCCTCGGTCTGCCAGGTGCGGCTGTGCTCGCCCAGTTGTAAGTCCAACTGGGCGGCAGACAGAGGCATGCTCAGCAGCATGGCCCCGAGTACGAAGAGCGTTTTCAAATGATCGCCGTCCATGTCGTGGAAGTGCGCAAAGGTTGGCACAGCCACGCTGGCCCGGGTAGCGGGCCAGTCACATTTTCAGTGGCGATAGATAAACCCGCCGCTCGATTCAGCCGATGACCTTGGTCAGATTCGGCAAAATCAACAACAGCGTCGTGGCGAAAAGAATGAGCCCTGCTTGACGAACTTTCGGTTGTTTGAACATGGCTTGACCGCCTTTATTGTTATTTCCTGATGCCTGCCTGCATATCCATGACGGCAAGCGCTGCACTTCCTGTTGAAGGACGCCGGCCTCGGCAAAACCCGACGACTCTGACGTACATGTACTACCTTAGGGCCCGCGTCACGCTTGGCTTAGATCCATTTCATATGGAGTTGCTGCCAACGGCGATTAAAAAGGCATGAGGCGTATTGCCAGCTTCTGCGCCGCCCGCTTGCTAGACAACTCCGTGACCTGAACCGGTTCACCCGACGGCCAATGACCGTCCGTCTGAGCGTGTGCGTCAACCGCATTGAGCACTGTGGTCATTGAATCCGTGGCCGTCCGGGACAAGAGTGCAAGCACAAGAAATCACTCACCGCACAGGTTCGAGGACGTCATGACCCAAGCTTTGATTTTCGATGCGCTACGCACGCCACGCGGTAAAGGCAAGGCCGACGGCGCCTTGCACAGCGTCAAACCGGTGAATCTGGTGGCGGGGCTGCTGACCGCGCTGCAACAACGCACTGCGCTGGACACCAGCCAGGTCGATGACGTCGTGCTCGGTTGTGTCACGCCGATTGGCGATCAAGGCTCGGACATCGCCAAAACCGCGGTGCAAGTGGCTGATTGGGACGTCAGCGTGGCGGGGGTGCAGATCAACCGCTTCTGCGCGTCCGGGCTTGAGGCGGTGAACCTCGGCGCGATGAAAGTGCGCTCGGGATTTGAAGACCTGGTGGTGGTCGGTGGCGTCGAGTCGATGTCGCGCGTGCCGATGGGCAGCGATGGTGGTGCGTGGGCGCTGGATCCGCAGACCAACTTGCACAGCCACTTCACCCCTCAAGGCGTCGGTGCCGATCTGATCGCCACGCTCGAAGGGTTCAGCCGTCACGATGTCGATGCCTACGCGCTGCACTCGCAACAAAAAGCCGCGCGGGCCCGGGCCGATGGCTCATTCAACAAGTCGCTGGTGCCGGTGCAGGATCAGAACGGCATCATCCTGCTCGATCACGATGAATTCATTCGTGCTGAATCGACGCTGGAAGGGCTCGGCAAGCTCAAGCCGAGTTTTGAAATGATCGGGCAAATGGGTTTCGACGCGACGGCGCTGCGGGTCTACAGCCACGTTGAACGGATCAATCATGTGCACACACCCGGCAACAGTTCCGGGATCGTCGACGGTGCGGCGTTGATGCTCATCGGCTCCGAAGCCAAAGGCCGCGCGTTGGGCCTGCAACCGCGGGCGCGAATTGTCGCCACGGCGGTCACCAGCACCGACCCGACTATCATGCTCACCGGCCCGGCGCCGGCTACGCGCAAGGCATTGGCCAAGGCCGGGCTGCGCGTGGAAGACATCGACCTGTTCGAGGTCAACGAAGCGTTTGCTTCGGTGGTGCTGAAGTTCATCAAGGACATGGCCGTCGACCCGGAGAAGGTCAACGTCAACGGCGGCTCCATCGCCATGGGCCATCCGCTGGGCGCCACCGGTTGCGCGATCCTCGGCACCTTGCTCGATGAACTGGAAGCGCGGCACCTGCGCTATGGCCTGGCGACGCTGTGCGTCGGCGGCGGCATGGGCATTGCCACCATCATCGAACGTCTCTGAGCCCCCGAATTCAAGGAACCTTGTTATGAGCGAAGCCATTCGTTACGAAAAAGGCCAGGACGGCATCGTCGTGCTGACCATCGACATGCCGGGCCAGAGCGCCAACACCATGAACGCCGTGTACCGCGAGGCAATGGCTGAGTGCGTGGCCCGTCTTGTGGCGGATAAAGACAACCTTGCCGGTGTGATCATCACCTCGGCGAAGAAAACCTTCTTTGCCGGCGGCGACCTCAACGAGCTGATCAAAGTCGGCAAGCCTGAAGCCAAAGCTTTCTACGACATGGTGCTGACCCTCAAAGGCCAATTGCGCACCTTGGAAACCCTCGGCAAACCGGTGGTCGCAGCGATCAACGGCGCGGCGTTGGGCGGCGGCTGGGAAATCTGTCTCGCCTGCCATCATCGCGTGGCGCTGGACGACGCCTCGGTGCAACTCGGCCTGCCGGAAGTGACGCTGGGCCTGCTGCCGGGCGGCGGCGGGGTGGTGCGCATGGTGCGCATGCTCGGGATCGAGAAGGCGCTGCCGTATCTGCTCGAAGGCAAAAAAGTGCGTCCGCAACAGGCGTTGCAGGCCGGTTTGATCGATGAGCTGGCGGCGGATCGCGATGAACTGTTGGCCAAGGCGCGCGCGTGGATTGTTGCCAATCCGGCGGCAGTGCAGCGTTGGGATGTGAAGGGTTATCAGATTCCCGGCGGTACGCCGTCGAACCCGAAAGTCGCGCAGATGCTGGCGATTGCACCGTCGATCCTGCGCACGAAAACCCAAGGCACACTGCCGGCGCCGGAGAAGATTCTGTGTGCGGCGGTGGAAGGCGCTCAGGTCGATTTCGACACCGCGCACCTGATCGAAACCCGCTACTTCACCGAACTCACCACCGGGCAGATTTCGAAAAACCTGATCGGCACGTTCTGGTTTCAGCTCAACGATATCAATGCCGGCGGTTCGCGGCCGCAGGGTTTTGCACCTTATAAGACGCAGAAGGTCGGCGTGCTCGGTGCCGGGATGATGGGCGCGGGGATCGCGTTTGTCAGTGCTTCGGCGGGTATCGACGTGGTACTCAAGGACATCAACCTCGCAGCTGCCGAGAAAGGCAAAGCGCACTCGGCCGCGTTGCTCGACAAAAAAGTTGCCCGTGGCCAGATGAATGCAACCCAGCGCGATGAAGTGCTGGCGCGGATCAAACCCTCTGAAAGCGATGCCGATCTGGCCGGTTGCGACCTGATCATCGAAGCGGTGTTTGAGGATCGCGAGCTCAAGGCCAAAGTTTCTGTGGCTGCGCAAAAAGTCGTGGGCGCCGACGCGGTTATTGCCTCCAACACGTCGACCTTGCCGATTACTGGCCTTGCCAGTGCCGTACCGGATCAAAGCAAATTCATCGGCCTGCATTTCTTCAGTCCGGTGGAAAAAATGCCCCTGGTGGAAATCATCAAAGGCGCGCAAACCAGCGATGAAACCCTCGCGCGCGGCTTCGATTTCGTTCTGCAAATCAAGAAAACCCCGATCGTGGTCAACGACAGTCGTGGTTTCTTCACCTCGCGGGTTTTCGGCACCTTCACCAACGAAGGCATCGCCATGCTCGGCGAGGGCGTCAGTGCGCCGATGATCGAGACCGAAGCACGCAAGGCCGGGATGCCGGTCGGGCCTCTGGCGATCTCCGACGAAGTTTCCCTCAGCCTGATGAGCCATATCCGCAAGCAAACGGCCAAAGACTTACAGGCAGAAGGGAAACCGCTGATTGAGCACCCGGCCTTCGCCGTGATTGACTTGCTGCTCAACGAATACAAACGTCCGGGCAAGGCTGCTGGCGGTGGTTTTTATGAATACCCGGCCGGTGGCCAGAAGCATTTGTGGCCGGAACTGAAAACGCGCTTCGAGAAGGCCGACGGGCAGATTTCCCCGAAGGATGTGCGCGATCGCTTACTGTTCGTGCAAGCCATCGAAACCGTGCGCTGCGTGGAGGAGGGCGTGCTGACCTCGACGGCCGACGCCAACGTCGGCTCAATCTTCGGCATCGGTTTTGCCGCGTGGACGGGCGGTGCGTTGCAGTTCATCAATCAGTACGGGGTGAAGGATTTCGTCGCTCGCGCGCAGTATCTGGCCGAACAGTACGGCGAGCGTTTCGCCCCGCCGGCGTTGCTGCTGGATAAAGCGGCGAAAGGTGAAATGTTCTAACGGGGCGAGCATTCCGGGGCTTGCCTTGTCAGGGTGTTTCAAGGCAGGCTCTGGGGTGTTCATTATTCCCATCACGTGTCAGGTATTTTTTATGTCGCTACGCATCTGCATTCTGGAAACCGACATCCTGCGTCCCGAACTGGTCGATCAATATCAGGGTTACGGGCAGATGTTTCAGCGCCTGTTCTCGCAGCAACCGATTGCCGCCGAGTTCACCGTCTACAACGTGATGCAGGGCGAATACCCAAGCGACGAGCAGACCTTTGACGCGTATCTGGTCACCGGCAGCAAGGCCGATTCGTTCGGTACCGACCCGTGGATTGAAACGCTGAGGGAATACCTGCTGAGCCGTTACGAGCGTGGCGACAAACTGCTCGGCGTGTGCTTCGGCCATCAACTGTTGGCGCTGCTGCTGGGCGGCAAGAGCGAGCGCGCGACGCAGGGCTGGGGCGTCGGCACCCACAACTACAAACTCGCGGCCAAGGCGCCGTGGATGAGCCCGGTGCGTGAAGAACTGACGCTGCTGATCAGCCATCAGGATCAAGTGACATCGCTACCGGACAACGCCACCGTCATCGCCTCGAGCGATTTCTGCCCGTTTGCCGCGTACCACATCAACGATCAGGTGCTGTGCTTCCAGGGTCATCCAGAGTTCATCCACGATTACTCGCGGGCGCTGCTGGATTTGCGTCAGGAAGCGCTGGGTTCGCAGATTTACAGCAAAGGTGTGGCGAGTCTGGAGCAGGAACACCATGGCGCTACGGTTGCGGAATGGATGATGCGGTTTGTGGCGCACAAACCTGAGGTCGCTTAACAGCAGATCAAAAGATCGCAGCCTTCGGCAGCTCCTACACTGAAACCCTGTAGGAGCTGCCGAAGGCTGCGATCTTTTGCTTTTTTACAACCACCCAGACTTCTTGAAACTCGCCCACAAACTCACACACCCCACCGCAATAAACCCCAGCACCCCGAAGTAACCGTAATGCCAGCTCAGCTCCGGCATGTTCTGGAAGTTCATCCCGTAAATCCCCGCCACCGCCGTCGGGAACGCCAGAATCGCTGCCCATGCAGCAAACTTGCGCTGCACCACGCTCTGCCGTGACGCCTCCAGCAACACACCGATCTCGATGGTCTGGCTGGCAATGTCGGCCAGCGTGCTGAGGTCTTCCATCTGCCGCGTCACGTGAATCTGCACATCACGGAAGTACGGACGCATGTTCTTGTCGATAAACGGGAAGCTGAGCTTCTGCAGTTCCTCGCCGATCTCCACCATCGGCGCTGCATAGCGACGCAGGCGCACGACATCACGACGCAAGCCGTGCAGCTTCTGGATATCACGCTCATTCAATGCGCTGCACAGCACGTTGCGCTCCAGCTCATCGATCTCGGCATGGATCGCTTCACCGACGGGCTGGTAGTTCTCGATGACGAAATCGAGCAGCGCATAGAGTACGAAATCTTCCCCATGCTCCAGCAACAGCGGACGCGCCTCACAGCGCTGGCGCACATGCGCGTAGGACGCCGAGTGACCGTTACGCGCGGTGATGATGTAGCCCTTGCCGGCGAAGATGTGCGTTTCGATGAATTGCAGCACGCCGTTTTCACGGATCGGCGAGTAGGTGACGATAAACAAAGCGTCGCCAAAGGTTTCCAGCTTCGGCCGGCTGTGTTTTTCCAGCGCATCTTCAATCGCCAGCTCGTGCAGGTTGAACTGGCGTTGCAGGTTGGACAGCTCCTGAGCGTCCGGCTCTTCGAGGCCGATCCAGACAAAGTGGCCGGTTTTCGCGGCCCAGGCGGCGCCTTCGTCTAGGGAAATATTGGTGACTTTCTTACCGGCGCTGTACACAGCAGCAGCAACAACTCGACCCATGGTGGTGATTCACTTCTTCTTGGCAGGTGGCAGGAATACAAGGCTTCAGCTTAGCCGTGTCGCTACTTGAGAGTCAGTGAAATCTGCACCGTTCATTCGGCAAAAGAAAACCCGCACAAGGCGGGTTCGGTTTCAGGCGGCTTGCAACTGCCGATCCATTGATTCGATGCATTCGCGCATCTGCTCGCGGCATTGCTCTATGAGCTTAGGCATGTCGTCCATGGTCAATCCGGCTGTAGGAATCGCCGGCAGCGAGCGTATGAGAATTTCCCCACTGTTCCAGCGGTTCAGACGCATGTGCTTGATGTAACTGCTGACACACACCGGCACGATCGGCACACCAGCGGCAATCGCCATCTGAAACGCGCCTTTCTTGAACGGCAGCAACTCTTCGCCGAGGTTGCGCGTGCCTTCCGGGAATACCCAGATCGAGGTGTTTTCGTTTTGCAGCGTGTTGGTGGTGGTGAGCATCGACTGGCGCGCCTTGTGCGCATTACCACGGTCGATCAACACATTGCCGGCGAGCCAGAACAATTGCCCGAACAACGGCACCCACTTCAGGCTCTTCTTGCCAATGCACACCGTGCGGTAGGGCACAACGTTACCGAACACAAACAAGTCGTAGTTGGATTGATGGTTGGCAATGATTACGCAGCTGGCCGGTTTGTTCATCAGGCCGCTGACGTCGGTTTTCACCCGCAAACGCAAAATGCACATGGCCGGCAATGCATAGAGGCGCGCGCACAGACGGCTGTTGTCCGGATTGAACGGACGGCATATGCCGAGGATCACCCCAAGCACGCCAGCCAGAATAAAGTGCAGGCTCATCAATAACATACGAAACACGAACAGCATTTTCAGGCCCCACCGGCGCAAAAGGTGGCGCAGTGTACGGATGTGCACTGTTTTCGGCAATTGCCACTATAGAGTCCGGAGATAGGCGATGTTTAAGCGCATGTTTCCGAATTGCTTGTCAGACCCGTCCTAGAGCAGCCACGGCGTTTTCAACCGAGTGCGCAAGAAAAAGCCCGACACGCGGGTCGGGCTTTTCTTCGACGCAGGATACGGGGGTTAACCCAGATGCTCCTGATCCTGAACAATCGCGTTGTCCAGGGTTTCCAGCAGCGCTTTGCGCACCTTCAGCTTGGTGTTCTTGTGCGCGAGCATGTTGATCTTCTTCAACTGACGCGCGGCGGCAAGGGCGGCACCTTGCAGCTCTTCGGCAGAAACCACTTTGTCGAGGAAACCGGCGTCCACCGCGCTTTTCGGGTCGAACATCTCGCCATTGATTACCGACCGGTGGAATGCCGAACGACGCAGACGATCACGCGCCAACTCGATACCGGCGTGATGCATGGTCATGCCGATCTGCACTTCGTTCAGACCAATGCTGAAAGGGCCATCGACACCGATGCGGTAGTCGGCCGACAACAACAGGAACGCACCCTTGGCCACGGCGTGACCCGGGCAAGCGACGATCACCGGGAACGGGTGAGAAAGCAGACGACGGGCGAGGGTGGAACCAGCGGTCACCAGCGCCACGGCCTCTTTAGGGCCGGCGGTCATCACTTTCAGATCGTAGCCGCCCGACAGAATCCCCGGCTGACCGGTAATGATCACGATGGCACGATCAGTCACCGCCTGATCCAGCGCCGCGTTGAACGCCGCAATCACGTCCGGGGAAATGGCATTGACCTTGCCGTTGCTCAAGGTCAGGGTCGCGATGCCGTCTTCGAGGTGGTAGGCAATCAACTCACTCATGACGCGATTCCTTGTTAGAAAGATGAGCAGACGTTACCCACCACCGCAGGCCAGGTAAAGCGCCGTGACTGACCCGTCGGTCACCGAATCGCGGCTGATCCAGCGCCGCACGCCATTCTGCTTCTATATAGAAGGGCCGCACCCACCGAAGATTGGCCGGTTTGCCATGGGCCGTCGGCAGGGCAAACGGCTTTTTCTCTTAAGCGCATGAAAATCTTAAAAAAAAGTTTGCCATCGGAAAAGCTTTCGACTACATTAGCGCGCCTCGACAGACAGAACATGTTTGAAGAGATACGGTGAAGTGTCCGAGTGGCTTAAGGAGCACGCCTGGAAAGTGTGTATACAGGAAACTGTATCGAGAGTTCGAATCTCTCCTTCACCGCCACATTCAGTACACAAAACCCCTGATTTCGAAAGAAGTCAGGGGTTTTGTGGTTTCTGGCGTCTGGAATTTATCGGACAGCGGATTTGATTTCGAGATCAGTAGGCCGGCCGGCACCGCCGTGAAGTTGCGCTGATCACTGATCGGACGTTTGTGCCTGGTAGATTTCGATGTTGCCGTGTTTAACCTGTTGATACACGGTGTATGGCAATACCAACGTATCTGTCACACCGGAGACTGCCAGATCTATCAAAACCAGCGGGGCTGAAGGGCGACCCTTCCAGGATTTTATCGGCAGATCGGGGGCGTGCAGGATGCAGAAGTCATAGCCGACGCCGCTGTAAACCCGTGAAATTGAATCGCAGTAGGTTTGGCGTTGTTTTAGATCATTTCCTGCGACGGTGTCTTCCTGCACGACACTGCTGATCGTGCCGCAGCCAGTAACGGCTAGCGCTAATAGCAGCAGGGTGATGGTTTTTATTGTCATGCTCGCAATCCTTGGCAATGAGACGAGGGTGCCAGATTAGCGTGTTTGATTGGTGTGGGCCATTCGTCGGGCATTGGCCGATCTGAACCACAAGTCCAGTAATGACCGACTAGTCTCAAAAGCCTTGGAGGTCGATATTTTTTCAGGCAAAAAAGTTTTGCCGGTGTCGATCCGCATCGCAGGGGCGAAGGTATGACAGAACCGTATATCGAAGACGATGGCGCCGAGTTTCCGTTTAACAACTGCGTTCGTTGTGGCCAGACTGAATACCAGGCTGGTTTCGGCGAGGATCCGGTTCACACCGGCAAGATCAAGTCCACGGCACCGAAAGGGCCGAAGGCGAAGTTTTTACCCAAGGTCACGGCACGCGCCCGAAAATGATTCTCCGCCAACCAACCCCGTCTAAGAACGGGGTTTTTTATGCTCTGAGATTTGATTTCGGACTAGACCTACAGACGGTCGTCAGGATCTGTGTTTCTTTCACAAACTTTTCACGTTCGCTTAAGTAGGGTGAAGCCATCCGTTAGAAAGCAAGTCTCCAGCCCGTCTCCCCAGCGGGCTTTTTTTTGCCCGTCATAAAACCTTTTCTGAAATCACTGTCCAATCGGCGCCCATTGCGCGGATGCGTCCGCTTTTATCTGGACTTTGCCGCTGTGACGGCATTCAATCGCGCCCCTTTTTTGTTTCTCTGTCTTTGAGGTTTTCGTCATGCGTTTAACACTGCCCGCTCTGGTTCTCGGCCTTCTGTTCGCTCAAGGAGCAATGGCTGCCGGCGATGGCACCGCTGCACTGGGCGGCGGTCTGGGTGGCGCGTTGGGTAATGTCGTCGGTCAGAAAATGGGCGGCAGCACCGGTGCAGCGATTGGTGCAGGTGTAGCGGGCGCGGCCGGTAGCGCAGTGGCTGCACGCAAAGGCAGCCGGACGAAAGCGGCCATTGGCGGCGGTGTTGGCGCGGCGGGCGGTTCGGTGATCGGTAACAGCCTGGGCGGCCGAAATGGCGCCACCATCGGTGCTGGTCTGGGCGGCGCGGCGGGCGGTGCCGTCGGCAGCAACTTGGCCAAAGGCCATAAGCGTCACTGAGATTGATCGCTCGCAGACAAAGCCCGGCTCGATGCCGGGCTTTTTCATGGCTGAACGTTTTTCCCGCAAACCTCTCCAATCTCACATAGGCCCCCGCTGGGGCGAACTGTCCCGATTCGGGAACTGTGAGGTACACATGCGATTGTCATTATCTGCACTGTTTTTCGGATTGCTCGTGGCGCAAGGCGCAATGGCCGCCGGCGATGGTTCGGCCGCCGTGGGCGGTGGGCTTGGCGGCGTGTTGGGCAACGTGGTCGGTGGACAGCTCGGTGGCAGCACCGGTGCGGCGGTAGGCGCAGGTGTCGGCGGCGCGGCCGGCGGTGCGGTTGGGGCGAATAAAAACAATCGCACCGAAGCTGCCATCGGCGGTGGCCTCGGCGCGGCGGGTGGTTCGGTTGTCGGCAACAGCCTCGGCGGATCAACCGGTTCGGCTGTCGGTGCAGGATTGGGCGGCGCGGCGGGTGGTGCGGTCGGTAACAACCTGGGTGACGACGGCGGATCTCACTCCGGTGGGGGTCACAAGCACAAGAACAAGCATAAGAACCGCCATCATTGATTGATGGAATGGTTTACCGAAAGCCCGGCGTTTTGCCGGGTTTTTCGTATTTGCCGTTCAGACGCTGGAACGATTGGCTGCAGGACTTTTCGAACGTCTACACTCCCCGGAAATGATGAGGTTTGCCATGACTCCTGAAACCGAAGGCAAGGAAGAGAAGGGCCCGAGCGGGCTGCCGTTTATCAATGATCCGGGGAACGAGGATCCGGGGTCGCTTATGGATGATGCGACGGTGCCGCTGAATGATTCGGATGAGGCGGATATGGAGTATGAAGAGGATGAGGATGAGCAGTGACTTCTACTCATAGAAACTGAATGCGTTTGAAGGGCCTGAATTTCAGGCCCACGGAGATACCTATCTCCACTGTCACCAATTAAGGTGATTCTTCAATTTTCTTTCGATATGAAGCAACCACAGTTCTCCGGACGCCCACTCGTTCCAGTAGCAGTAGTAACAATGAAGGTCTTTCAAAAAAAGTGATCGGAGCGCCATTTCGTCTAGCTTTCTACTCAACAGGACTTCTAGCTCGTCACGCACTAAGGTAAGAATCCTTTTATCTGAAGTTTTCAAGAAATCATCGATAACTTGATCTGCCGTTTCGTGCTCAGTTAGCCAATCCTGATGGAAGTAGGAACCGAAAAAATCTTGGGTTTCTGGAAATTCATTGTTCATAGCTCTGGAAATCCCGTTAGTAAGAAATATCCCAAAGGTAGTGTTGGGTCTTTTTTCAATACCAACAGTAACTTTGATGCAGATTGGGAATGCGATAGGCCGTTGAGCATACTGACTCCTACCGGCCGACTGAGGACATGGCTAAAGGCTGTCTTTGATTTATTGCTATTCAAGAACTCTTCTACATTTAGAGCATTGGCTGACAAAGCTTCTGATACGGCAGCCTCAGCTTCTGTGCGAGTCAAAAAGGTGGATGCTGCAGGAATGTTAGGTTCTGCTTGTAGTCTTTCAGCCAACTGAGCATCAGTTCTTCCAATATGTTTAATCATCAAATGTCCCCCTTGAGCCTCGTGTGAGGCGAGACCTCCACCCGGAACGATCTCACTATACGGCCCATCAGGCTGTATCGCTCCAGGACACGGAGTGCATGCCAACCCCAACGGATCCACCCACCCAATCGGATTCGGCGTGTACTGGTACTGATTCAACCCGCCCGCCAGCTTCACCGGATCCGGCGTCAGATACCGCCCCAACCTCGGGTCGTAAAACCGATGCCGGTTGTAGTGCAGCCCACTTTCCGCATCGAAATACTGCCCCTGAAACCGCAGCGGCTGATCCAGGTACTCATCACCCGCCAACGTCACCGCCGCGACTTTCCCGTAGGCGTCGTACTGCGCCGACCAAACGATTTCCCCACTGTAATCGGTCAGTTCCAGCGGCGTGCCGAGGTGGTCGTTCTGGTAGTAAAACGGGCAGGCTTTTTTCGGGCCTTTGCCGTCGAGCAGTGCTAACGGACGGAAGGTGCCGGGTTCGTAGACGTAGCTGCGGTATTCGCTCTGGCTGCTTTCGGCGACGAGGTTGTCGCCTTGCCAGAAGAATTCGGTGGTGGCGCCGTCGACGGTTTTGCTGATGCGCCGGCCGAAGGCGTCGTATTGGTAAGACGCGGTTTTCCCGTCAGGGCGAGTCAGGCCGATCAGGCGGTGCTGGCAGTCGTAGCGGTATTCGGTGACGAGTTTGTGCGCGGTGCCGCGACGCTCGCGGATCAGGTTGCCGAAGGCGTCGTAGTCGTAATGGCGGTCGCCCTGCATCAACAGGCGGTTGCCTTTGATCTGGCTCGGGCCGGGGCGATCCTGCATGAGCAGGTTGCCGGCCGGGTCGTGGGCGTAGGTTTCCGGGAGTTCGTCGCGGGAGTGGCGGACGCGGATCAAACGGTCGAGGGTGTCGTAGCCGTAGGTGCGTTGGCCGTGACGAGTGTCGGCGATGTACGACAGGTTGCCGTTGGCGCTGTAGGCATAATCGCGGCGATACATTGAATCGCGTTTATGGCCCACAGCATGGGCGAGCAATCGGCCTTGATCGTCGTAGGCATATTCGCTGAGCAGCAGGCCTTGCTCGCGTTGCTGTTCGCGACCGGACTGGTAGACGTGGCGGGTGAGCGGGGCGCCGTTGAGGTCGATGCCGGAGAGGGCGCCACCCTTGGCGTGTTGATAGTCGAGTTTGCTGTTGTCCGGCAAACGCATGCTTTTGAGCTGACCGCAGGCATCGTAGGCGTAACGCAGGGTGCCCCAGCCTTGGTGCTCGGTGATCAGCCGATCCTGGCGGTCGTACTCGAAGGCCAGCGGATGGTTCTGGCCGTCATCAACACCGGTCAGGCGGCCCAACAGATCGTATTGGTAGCTGACCTTGATGCCGTCGGGCAGGGTTTTAACCAG